>JAGNTI010000005.1 GCA_017987615.1 Sediminibacterium sp.
CAACAGGTGCACACGATGTTAAAAGTCAAATAGGTTTGCGTTAAAATTCTTGCTTACTTTGTATTATGGAAATCAGTTTTAATACACCAGCCCTTCTTTTTCCCGCCATCAGTTTAATTATGCTAGCCTATACCAACAGGTTTTTAGCACTTAGTAGTAGGGTTAGAAGCTTGCATGATAAATACCAAAATCAAGAGCAAAAACATATCATACACGGTCAAATTAAAAATATTCGCTACCGCTTAAAGCTCATTAAAAACATGCAAGCATTAGGGGTAGTTACATTTTTAGGTTGCATCCTTTGTATGTACCTTATTTATGTTCAGTTTATGCTGGCTGCAAATATTGTTTTTGCAATCAGCTTAATTTCTTTTTCTGCTTCTTTATTACTTTCGCTTTTAGAAATTCAATTAAGTACCAAGGCCCTTGAGTTGGAGCTTAGTGATATCGAAGGCCTCGAAGACCCTTCTGTAATTGAATACTTTAAAAAGAAATTTGGCAAAGAATAAGACGACCTATTTATCGCGTTACTTTTCTTTCTCCAATTTGTTGACGCCACATGGCAAAATAAAGTCCTTTCTCGGCGAGTAGTGCTTCGTGTGTTCCGGTTTCAACTATCTGCCCTTTTTCTAATACATAAATACGGTTGGCATGCATGATGGTACTTAACCTATGTGCAATCATCACCGTAATTTGCTCTCGCTCTTCAGAAATAGCATGAATGGTTCTTGTAATTTCTTCTTCTGTAATACTATCTAGTGATGAAGTTGCTTCGTCAAAAATAAGTAAGTGCGGGTGTCTGAGTAGTGCGCGCGCTATCGACAATCTTTGTTTTTCTCCGCCACTTAGTTTTAAACCGCCTTCACCAATAATACTATCTAACCCTTGTTGCGCCTTGGATAAAATAGAATGACAACTTGCTTTTTCAAGTGCTACAATCATTTCAGCATCGGTAGCATTTGGAAACACAAAGCTTAAATTTTCTCTGATGGTGCCCGCAAATAATTGCGTGTCCTGCGTGACAAAACCAATTTGATTTCTGAGTTCTTCAAAATCGATATCGCTTTCTTTGGCACCATTGTATTCGATATGCCCAATTTGAGGTCTATAAAGGCCTACTAGTAATTTAACAAGAGTGCTTTTGCCTGCACCTGATGGGCCAACAAAAGCAATGGTTTCGCCTAGTTTAACGTCAAATGAGATATTGTCAAGTGCCTTAAACTGCGCGCTTTGGTGCTGGAAAGAAACGCCCGAAAACGAAAGGGTTTGAACAGCACCAACATTTGTTGGATGTTCGGGTCTTGCTTCTACTTCACGGCTCATGAGTTTATGAAAATTTTGAAGCGATGCTTCTGCTTCTCTATAACTTAAAATGATGCTGCCAATTTCTTGAAGTGGTCCAAAAATAAAGAAGCTATAAAATTGAAGTGATATTAATTGGCCTACCGTTAACACGTCTCTATAAATAAGCCACATGAGTGTAAAGGTGATTACTTGTCTTAAAAAGTTTACAAGTGTGCCTTGTATAAAACTAAGTGAACGAATACTTTTTACTTTTTTAAGTTCGAGTCCTAAAATTTTATAGGTATTGGTATTGAGTCTTTTTACTTCTTGGTCTGTTAAGCCTAAGCTTTTAACAAGTTCAATATTTCGTAAGCTTTCGGTGGTGGTACCAGCAAGTGCAGTGGTTTCACCAACAATAGCTTTTTGAATTACTTTAATTTTTTTACTGAGTAAATTGGTAACTGCACCAATCAGTAGTGCGCCACCTAAATAAATAGGCACAATTGACCAGTGTAGTCTGGTTGCATAAATAGATACGAATACCACACTTACGATAATACCAAATAGTACATTGGTAACATAGCCAATAAATTTTTCGGTATCGGCTCTTACTTTTGTTAAGATAGAAAGCGTTTCGCCGCTGCGTTGATCTTCAAAATCTTGATAAGGTAAACGCATAGAGTGCTGAAGTCCGTCGGTAAATATTTTAGCACCAAATTTTTGTATCACTACATTTACCGTATAATCCTGAAAAGCCTTTGCTAGCCTACTTACCATGGCTGTACCCACAAGTAAAAAAAGCATACCCATGATGCCTTTGATAAACTCGCTTTCAGATCTAAAACTTCCGTCGGCATTGGTTTTTGCATGATTGGCAAACTGATCAATAAGTTTCCCAAATATCATAGGATCAAATAAAGAAAAAGTTTGGTTGATACCTGCAAGTAGTAATGCCAAAAGCACAAGCCCTTTATAGGGCTTTAAATAAGTGATTAGTAATTTCATAATAGGGTATAATTATTCAGCTGCTGAAGCTGCTTCGTTACAGGTAGCTATAAACGCTAGCATTTCTTCACGACCTGTTTTTAATTCGGCGCTTGTTACAAAATGGCGCGGTAAAAATTGCCAGCTCTCTTTTAAGACATTAAAGAAGCTTTCAATATTTCTTTTAACAACGCCAGGTTTTTCTTTATCAATTTTAGTAAACACAAGTGTAAACACAATGCCCCAACTATCCAATTGACTAATAAATTCTAAATCATTTTTTTGAGGACCATGTCTACTATCAATCAATACAAAAACTTGTACCAGATTTTCTCTCTTTTTGAAATAACCTTCAATCATTTGTTCCCAGCGTCTTCTATCTGTTTGGGATCTTTTTGCATATCCGTATCCTGGTAAATCAACAATAAACCATTTGCTCCTTGGTGCTTTTGCTTTAAGGGCGCTCTCTATTTCAAAATGATTGATGAGTTGTGTTTTTCCGGGTGTGCCAGAAGTTTTAGCTAAGCTTTTCTGACCTGTAATCATATTAATTAAAGAAGACTTACCTACGTTACTGCGTCCTATAAATGCATATTCGGGCCTATCTGGCTTTGGACATTTGTCAAAACTAGGACTCGAAACCAAATAGCTGGCTTTTGTAATTTCCATGCTGCAAGTTAACAAAAAGCCCGCTTAGTTTAGTAAGCGGGCTAATAAAAGGAATAGACCAGGGTCTATTAATTCTTTTTCTTAATTAAACTATCAATCGGGTATGTTGCTTTCATGGAATCGAGTACAGACTGTGCCCAGTTCGTTAAAACAACCCTTTCTTCTTGGGTTAATTTTGCGTCGTTATGGATCAGGCTATAAGATTCAAGTGGCATTTCACCTTCTTTTACCTGCTCAATCACTTCTTCCATTTTATGGTATTGCTTGCGCAGTTTATAATTTGCAAAATCATCCAAATTAAAATGTTTTTTACCGTCTACAATATGGTCATTGATCCACCAAGCAAGCGGTTGAACACTGGCATACCATGGATACTTTGAGTTATTGCTATGACAATCATTACAAGCTTTTACTAAAATAGCATCCACTTCTTTGGACACAGGATATAGGGTTGCAATATTTTTTGAATGGTCGTCTGAAATATTTTTTTCGGGTCTAAAGGCTTGTAATACAAGTAAGACAACTACTAGTCCCAGCCCAATTTTTTTAAGTAAACTCATGGTAGGTATTTTTTAAATTAAAATATTGCCGGTCATTTCTGCCGGTATTGGTAATTCCATTAATTGTAAAACAGTAGGAGCAATGTCTCCAAGCTTACCTGCTTTAAGGGTTACTTTTAAATCATTGTCTACTAGAAATAAAGGTACCAAATTTAACGTATGTGCGGTGTTAGGACTTCCGTCTTCGTTGATCATAAAATCTGCATTACCATGGTCTGCTGTAACAAGTAGGGTATAACCATGTGAAAGTCCTGCTGTCACCACTCTTTCTACACAGGCGTCTACGGTTTCAACTGCTTTAATGGCTGCTTCAAAAACGCCTGTATGGCCCACCATATCTGCGTTTGCGTAGTTGAGGCATATAAAATCTGCAGATTCTGCTTCTATTTCTGGCACCAATAAATCGGTGATACCAATGGCGCTCATTTCTGGTTGTAAATCATAGGTTGCTACTTTAGGAGAAGCCACCATAATTCTATTTTCTCCTTCAAAAGGTTTTTCTCTTCCACCGCTAAAAAAGAAAGTAACGTGCGGATATTTTTCGGTTTCTGCAATTCTGATTTGCTTTTTACCATGTGCTGCCAACACTTCGCCTAATGTGTTTTGTAAATTATCATTTTCAAACACCACATGCACACCTTTAAAGGTTTGATCGTACTGTGTCATGGTGGTATAATGAAGCTGTAATGGCTGCATGTTAAATTCAGGAAAAGCTTGTTGCGTTAACACTTCTGTAATTTCTCTACAACGGTCGGTTCTAAAATTAAAACAGAATACCGCGTCACCTTCTTTGATAGAAGCAACAGGTTCGTTATTGTCATTCACAATAACAGTAGGTAATAAAAATTCGTCGGTGGTATCTGCAGCGTATGCGGCTTCTAAAGCACTGGTAGCGCTCGTTGCACGGGGCCCAACACTATGTACTAAACAATCATAAGCAAGCTTTACTCTTTCCCATCTTTTGTCACGGTCCATGGCGTAGTATCGGCCACTAACAGTTGCAATGGTGCCTACACTATTTTGTAAATGCGCTGAAAGTGTATTGATAAAGCCAAGCCCACTTTTAGGGTCAGTGTCTCTACCATCTGTGAAAGCATGAATGTAAACCTGGGAAAGTCCACTTGCTTTGCAATAATCACAAATAGCGGTTAGGTGATTGATATGTGCATGCACGCCACCGTCACTAACAAGTCCCATTAAGTGCAGGGGTTTGTTATTAGTTTTAGCGTACGCTACTGCTTCTAAAAAGGTAGGGTTGCTTGCAAGCTCGCCGGTTTTAATGGCAACATTGATGCGTTGCAGCTCTTGATATACGATACGGCCGGCACCAATATTTAAGTGCCCCACTTCTGAATTGCCCATTTGACCTTCTGGTAGGCCTACGTCTTCGCCACAAGTAACAAGTGTACTGTTTGCGTATTTTGTATAGAGGCTATTTACAAATGGCGTTTTTGATTGCTGGATGGCATCAGACATTTTTTGTTTGCCCAATCCCCAACCGTCCATAATGACGAGTATTACTTTGCGTTTCATACTACAAATTTACAACCTTTATTTTTGAGGCAAAACGTCAATTTTAAAGGGTTTAGTAGTATTAATTGCTGCATCTTAGTTATTTTTGGGTTAGTCAATTAAAACCAGACCATGAAAAAGTATCTATTAGGCCTTTTGTTCCCACTAATGCTGTTAACCACAGCGTTTGAAGGGCCTTTTCAGGGAGATGCAGATCTGGTTGTAGCCGCTTTAAAGTCTGGAAATCCTCAAGACATCGCAAAACATTTTGCAGTGGTCGTAGATATTAAATTTTTGACTGCTCCTGAAGATAAAATTGTTGCAACTGAAAAAGCTGCCGAAAAATTAGCTGCGTTTTACGCCGAACATAAAATCAAAGGATTTGAACGCACTGCCCAAAGAGAAATTGGCAATACCATGTATTTGACGGGTAAAATTTCAGGGGCCGCAAAAAACTATAACATTACACTGATGCTCATGAAAAAAAATGCAGCGCCTTATCATATTGTAACCCTTCGTATTAATTAATTACTGCTTTTATTTTCATGAGTAAAAAAAATAAATCAGACGCAAGAGGGTTCATTTATAGCACCGATCCAAATTTTAGCTTTGAGCCAGAGCAGGATGAGGTACAAGAAACTTTACCGCCACCAAAGCAACCACTGCGTATAAGGTTAGACACCAAACATAGAGCTGGTAAGGCTGTTACGCTTATTACAGGATTTATTGGCACAAACGAAGACGCAGAAAAACTAGGCAAACAATTAAAAAATTTTTGTGGAACGGGTGGTTCTGTAAAAGATGCAGAAATGATTGTGCAAGGCGATCAGCGCGATAAAGTATTACAATGGTTATTGAAAAACAGTTATACTGCTACCAAAAAAATATAGCAGTCCCAGACTTTAATAATCGATTTCTAATTTCAGTTTTTCTTTTAATTCTTTGAGGAGCGGATACTGCTCACTAATACGTTCAAATTTTTGTTTACTGTTTAAACGCATGTGAATGGGCACGTCTTCTTTTTCTGTAGCGTCAACAATGATGCTAAATTTGATAGACCTATTATTAAACGTAGAAAATATTTGGTCAATAAGCATCATGCGCTCTTGTTCTACAAATTTTTGAGCCGTTAAACCAGGTACTCGAACTGTAAAATGAATATCGTTTTCTATTTCAAGTACCGCCATTTTAAAGGTTCCTGAGGCAGAATGTTTTTGTTGTGCTTCAAGGGTGGAGCCATAAGCGTCCCAACAAGCCCTCAGCTTTTCCATATTTAACGATTCTGCTTCTTTTACCTCTTCAATGGCGTATTGATCACCATATTTTTCACGTAAAGCAGTTAATAGATTCTTTTTAGGACCCGTAGCTTGAGCGGGCGCTGTTGTTGGAGTAGAAGTAGCTGCTGCATTTGGAGGGGCGACTGGCGCCGTATTACTAATAGCCGCAGCTGCGACTGGCATACTTGCAGCCACACTCGTATCTATAGAAAGGCTTGGTTTGTTAGTAGTTGAACTATTAGGAGGGGTAACAACTTGTATCGAAGGAATGCTTCTTGTTTTAATGGCTACTGGTCCGTCAATCCGTTTTTTTTTTACAATCGAACCATTTTCTGAGGCAAGCTCTATCGCTTCTTGTAAAAAATTAAGTTTAATGAGCGTGAGTTCTACGTGTAATCTTTTGTTACGCGCCATTTTATAATTGATCTCTGCTTCATTTAAAATATTAAGCGCGCTCACTAAATATGACATACCCATAGCTGCTGCTGCGGAAATATATTTTTCTTGCATGCCTTCAACTACTTCTAATAAAGGGGCCGATTTAGGATCTTTACAAACTAGTATATTACGAATAAATTCTGCAAACCCATTGAGTACCATATCCCCTTCAAAACCCTTTCTGTTGATTTCATCATAAAGGATCATGGATGCCGCCAAATCCTTGGCCTGCATGCTTTCTAGCATTTTAAAGAAGTAGTCTTCGTCTAAAATATTTAAATGCTCAAGGGTATTTTGATAGGTTAAACTACCGCCTGTAAAACTTACAATTTTATCTAAAATACTCAGAGAATCACGCATACAGCCTTCGCTCTTTTGTGCAATTACCTGAAGTGCTGCACGCTCGGCTTTAATAGATTCTTTACCTGCAATTTCTTCTAAGTGTTCTACAGTATCGTTGTTGGTGATTCTTTTAAAATCAAAAATTTGACAACGGCTTAATATGGTTGGAAGAATCTTATGTTTTTCGGTAGTTGCTAAAATAAAAATCGCATAAGAAGGCGGTTCTTCTAGTGTTTTTAAAAATGCATTAAAGGCACTTGCACTGAGCATGTGTACCTCATCTACAATATATACTTTGTATTTACCAGCCTGCGGTGCAAATCTTACCTGCTCTACTAGTGATCTAATATCATCCACCGAGTTGTTACTCGCCGCATCCAGTTCATGAATATTTAAAGAAGTGCCTGCATCAAAAGATACACAGCTGTTACAGGTGTTACAAGCTTCACCATCTGGAGTAGGACTTGTACAGTTGATGGTTTTAGCTAAAATTCTGGCACATGTTGTTTTACCAACGCCTCTTGGTCCACAAAACAAAAACGCATGCGCGAGTTGGTTGTTTTTAATGGCGTTTTTAAGGGTAGTCGTAATATGTGACTGCCCAACAACGGTGTTAAAGTTTTGGGGTCTATACTTACGGGCCGATACAACAAAATGATTTTCCATAACAGGGTTGCAATATAAGCACAACGGTAGGCTTACCCTTATCTAAACCGCACCTTTTTTGCACATGGGTATAATTTTAGCCGTACACCATTTCTGGGTGACGCTGAAAGGGCTTAGAGGAGTCAAATAGGCACCTAAAAGTGACCATTCTGCGGCTTGGACTGGCGCCTAAGCTTTTATAGATATTGAGCATTTTTGGATTCCAATCGCCAGCCCATCCCATTTCGTAACGGTCATACCAATCTTTGTTTTTAATAAGTAGAGAGCATTCCTGAATCATAAAGCTGTCTATGCCAAGTGATTGGTATTTAGGAACAATACCAAAAGCCAGTCCGGTTAGTTGTTTGTTTTTACCCGTTTTTGTCATGTATAACAAACGAAGTTTTTCGAACCAGCCTAGTTTACCATTAAAATGTTTGAAATATTGATTGAGGTCCGGAATATTAATGAACATACCAATAGGCTCTGCTTTGTAATATGCAAACCAAACAAGACGTTCATCCATAATGGGTTTCATGGTTTTAAAAAGCTTGATCACTTGTTCTTTGGTAATTTCTTTGGCCTCACCATGTTGCGCCCATGCGGCGTTGTACACCGTTGCAAAGTCACCGGCATATTTTTCAAGCTCACTTAATTTAACATGCTTGGCTACATAGTCGGGTTTTGCTGCAAAACGCGCGTGTCTTTCAGGAAACCTACTAGGAAGTTCCTCCTTAACGCTCATGGCGTAATAGTATTGGTTATAATAATTTTGAAATCCGTAGTTGGTAAATAGTGTTTCGTAATATTCAGGATTATACGACATGCCATACATAGGAGGCTTATCAAACCCTTCTACCATCAGTCCCCACCACTTGTCTCTGTCTCCAAAATTGATGGGGCCATCCATCGCTTCCATTCCTTTTTGAGCAAGCCAATCTTTGGCGGTATCGAATAATAAATTAGCAGCTGCTTGGTCATTGATGCAATCAAAAAAACCAACGCCACCTGTTTTAAAATCGGTTCCTTTATTGATATATTTTGAATTGGTAAATGCTGCAATACGGCCTACGAGTGTACCATCATCTGTTTCCAATATCCATCTTTTGGCTTCTCCGTATTTGAAATTCTTATTTTTAAGTGGGTCAAATACGTCATTGACCTCATTGTTAAGCGGTCGAATATAATTAGGATTACCTGCATTGATAATGGCTTGCACTTCTAAAAAATCTTGTGCGGTAGCTGCGCTCGTTACTTCAATTAAATGCATCTTATTTCTTTGATTCAAAGTTAGGATATGGATATTAGAGTTGGGGCTCTTCTTTTTTAAATAAAATACGTTCCATTTTTTTGTCATGGTCGTATATGTCTTTTCTAAATTGTAAAACGCCATTACTATCTACCCAGCTTGTAAAATAGGCCATAAAAACGGGGATTGTTTTTTTAAGTGTCACCCATTTTTCTTTTTGCTGGTGCATGGCCGTATCTATTTTAATAGCTGTCCAACTGGTATCATTTCTAAGTAGGTAGCCGGCCATTTTACGCGCGTCTCCTAATCTAATACAACCATGGCTTAAGCTCCTGTTTTGCTTTGCAAAAAGGTGTTTGCCTGGTGTATCGTGTAAGTAAATATTATAGGCATTTGGGAATAAGAATTTTACAAGACCTAGTGAGTTAGCAGCACCCGGTAGTTGTCTAACAGTAGGCACATCGCCTGGGATGGTGATCTCCATATTTTTAGAAGCCAAGTAATTTTTATTTTTTCTCATGCCAGGTAAAATTTCTGCTTTTACAATACTTGGCGGCACATTCCAGTAAGGGCTAAAAACAATGTAGCGCATTCTGTTACTAAAAATAACCGTGTTATTGGATTCTGATCCAACAATAACAGGCATTTTAAATTGAATTTTACTGCTATCAAAAACAAGTAGTTGATAAGCAGGAATATTTACAACAATGTAATTACTATCTAACATGGCGGGCATCCAACGTAAGCGCTCTAAATTAATGGCGATGGTATTTACATAGTCTTGAATGGGTCTGCCAATGGCTTTTAATAAGGCTTTGTCAATGATACTACTTGAAGTGAGCCCCATTCTTTCTTGGAATTTATTAATGGCAATGCCAAGTGTATTGCTATAAAGCGAAGTAGTATCAGTGCTTTTAAAATCGCCTAATAAATGTAGCTTCTTTTTTACCTGCCTAATAACCGGCACCATTTCTCCCTTTTTAATTTTCATGTTGGAGGTGGAAATATGTATGCCCGTATCAAGTGCTGCAATGGTAGAGAGGGCCGCAAAGTTTTCGAGTAAAAGTTTAAAATTTTGACTACCGGTATTAAACCCCATTTTTGTAGCAGGACTGAGCCAGTTTTTTAATTGATGGGTAAGCGTTAATGATTTTTTAGGAATACGCCAATTGACTGCATCAGGATCCATATCACTGGGCATTAGCCAGTTGTCTGCGTATTTAAAGAACGAAAGGCTTAAGGATAACTCAATTTCTGCGGCTCCATTATTTTGAGCAAAACTTTGTTTGGTTAGTCTCGTAATAAAACCACTATCAACCGTATTTGGCGCAAGCTTATTTACATGTGTTATAAAATCTTTGGCAGTTTGCTTTAGACCCTTTGGTTGTATCCAAACATGTTGGTGTTTATTGGAGGCGTAAAATTCCTTAATGGCAGCAGTGTATTTTTGATCTACTTGGTTTTTAGCAATAAAAGAATCTATGGCAGCCTCTGTTAAACTATCTAGTTGTTGTGTATTGTAAATACTGGCCCAGCTATTTGTTGAACTTAAGAGGGTTATTGCAAAAAGCATCAAACCAACAATTAAATGACTGCGAAGGGATGAATGAGTTGCTTGCATGCAGTTATTTATTGGTGCGTTTAATTTTTATAGATAAGTAAAGCGGCTGCTACCATACCAGCGGTTTCTGTTCTAAGTCTTGTGTCACCAAGGCTTACAGGGAGGTAGTTAGCGCTTAGCGCTGTTTCAATTTCAGAAGGCGTAAAATCTCCTTCGGGTCCAATCAAAATACTGGTGTCGTTGTTCGTTGGCGCGTCTTTGAGTTCTGTTTTATTGCCCTCTTCACAGTGTGCAATGAGTTTTTGATCAGCAGGATGTTCTTTTATAAAAGTAGCAACGGATAACGGCTCTGTTAAAATAGGCAACCATGTTTGTTTACTCTGAATAAGCGCTGCAACAAGTACCCCTTGCATGCGTTCTTGTTTGAGGTTAGACCGCTCGCTTCGCTCGCAAATTAACGGGACAATTTTTGTCACGCCCATTTCTGTCGCTTTTTCTAAAAACCATTCAAAGCGCCCCGTATTTTTTAAAAGTCCAATGGCAATGCAAACATTTTTTATAGTACGAGGGGTATGTACCACCGAATCAATTTTTACGACCGTATTTTTTTTGTCGGGCTCTACAATACTTGCTGTGTAAAGGTTTCCGATGCCATCTGTGAGGTGTAGGCTTTCGCCGGCGCGCATGCGTAACACTTGCACACAGTGTTTTGAAGTCAGTTCACTTAACTCAAAGTGGCTACTTGACGCTTCAATGCTAGGTTCAAAAAAATAGGGTAGTGCCGACATGATATTTGCTAAAAAATAGAAAAATTAAAACGGTGTTTCGTTGTCAAAGCCTTCATCAAAATCACCTTCATTCATTTTGCTTTCTTTTTGAATAAATAGTTTAGCGCTGTCTTGTGCACCTGTGCCTGCCGTGCTTCCAGGGGCTACGGGTTTCCAGTTGCTGGAACCAAATCCGGAACCATCGCCATCCCATTCTTCAAATTTTTGAATGTCGAGTTTAGCACGTAGTTTGATGGTATCGAGTTGACCATTTCTATGCTTTGCAATTCTAACGTGGGTTTCACCATGTGTGCTTTCGCCCATATCGTTACTCATTACTTCGTAATATTCTGGACGGTAAATAAACATTACCATATCGGCGTCTTGTTCAATCGCACCCGATTCACGAAGGTCACTCAACTGTGGCATTTTACTTTCCTTTCTCGTTTCCACCGCACGACTCAACTGCGATAGTGCAACAATTGGAATATTTAATTCTTTAGCAAGTGCTTTTAAACTTCGAGAGATATTTGAAATTTCTTGTTCACGGTTATTGTTTCTATCACCACTACCGCTCATCAATTGTAGGTAGTCAATAATGATAATGCCAACCTTGTGTTTGTTTACAAGTCGGCGGGCCTTGGCTCTAAATTCAAAAATATTTAAAGCGGCGGTGTCATCAATATAGAGTGGTGCACGCTCTAGTTTTTTTAATCCCTTTGCGTGTAGTTGTTGGTATTCATAATCTTCTAGTTTACCCCTAGAAATTTTTTCCATTTTTATTTCGCTCTCTGCACTTAAAATACGTTGCACAAGTTGTGGCGCACTCATCTCTAACGAGAAAAACCCAACAGGGATAGGCTTTGTAGGGTGTAATGCTGCGTTACGTGCTAGGTTAAGTGCGAAAGCGGTTTTACCCACAGAAGGTCTTGCCGCAAGGATAATTAAATCGGTAGGTTGCCATCCGTAGGTGATACGGTCTAGTGTTGGAAATCCACTTGGTACACCAGAAATGTCTTCTGTTTTCGTGCGTAATTCATCAATACGGTTGATGGTTTTTGCAAGTACTTGACCTATTTCTTCAAAATTCTTTTTTAGATAATTGTTGGTGATGTTAAACATTTTTGTTTCACTTTCATCCAGTAAATCAAAAACGTCGGTACTGTCTTCGTATGCGTCACCAATAATTTCACCACTAATTCTGATCAGTTCGCGTTGAATAAATTTTTGTAAAATAATTCTTGCGTGCGCGTCGATGTTAGCAGCCGATACCACCGAGTTGGTAAGCTTGGTAATTTGGTATGGCCCACCCACAAGGTCTAGTTCGTTTTTGGACTTTAGGCCTTCTACCACCGTTAAAATATCGATAGGCACACTTTCATTTTGCAGTTGCTGCATCACTTTAAAAATCAGCTGATGCGCTTCTACATAAAAACATTCAGGCTTAATAATTTCCGATACCGTATCAAAAGCGCTTTTTTCAAGCATGATCGCACCCAGTACCGCCTCCTCTAATTCTTTTGCTTGCGGGGGCACTTTACCATAGAGCATGCTGCTCATGTCTATCGATGGCTTTCTAGTTTTGCGGTTTGTATTGGTGATCTTAACGTCCATTTTAGGGTTGCTTTACAAAGTCGAATAATTGACTGCATTTGATGCAGAAGAGAGCGAATATGCACCAAGATTTGCGCTTTTTCAAGTATTTCTTCGCTATTTTTCGTCCACACGGAACACACCGTTCCACGCAGGTTTTTACTGCGCTATCCACACAATTTACTACTGTTATCCACCAATATCAAAACTTATTCCACTAAAAAAGACCATTATTAACAAATCTTGTGCAGAAAGAAGTATTGAGCAAATCTGGGTTTTGTTCTCACGAAAGCGTAGCATTTACGGCTATAAAAACTTATTTTTGAGGCCCTTAAACACGTATAAGCAATCATGACCATAAGTTATAACTGGCTATCTGAATACCTGCCTTGGAGCATTGAACCCGAAAAATTGTCTAAAATTTTAACGTCTATTGGTTTAGAAGTTGAAAGTTTAACGTTTTATGAAAATGTAAAAGGAGGACTTGCCGGCTTAACAGTTGGAGAAGTGCTTACTGTTTCGCAGCATCCAAATGCCGATAAATTAAAAATTACCACCGTAAATATTGGTGCCGAAGCTCCACTACAAATTGTATGTGGTGCATCCAATGTTGCAGTAGGACAAAAAGTAATTGTAGCTACTATTGGCACAACCATTTATCCAAGCTCCGGCGATCCTTTAACTATGCGTGTTGCAAAAATTAGAGGCGAAGAAAGTTTTGGAATGATTTGCGCCGAAGATGAAATTGGACTTGGTACCAGTCATGACGGCATTATGGTTTTAGCAGCAGACACTGTTGTTGGAACGCCTGCTGCCACACTGTTTGAACCCTATCAAGACTGGGTATATGAAATTGGTTTAACACCCAACAGAATGGACGCGATGAGTCATTACGGTGTTGCCAAAGACGTGTGTGCATATTTAACGCACCACGAAAAAGAAGCAAAACCAGTGGCTCCTTTTCCATCGTCATTTGCCCCAGATCAAAATAATAAAACGATCGCTGTTAGCATCGAAAACGAAGCAGCGTGTAAGCGTTATGCAGGTGTCGAATTAACGGGCGTAAAAGTTTCCGAATCTCCAGCTTGGTTAAAAAATAGATTAACCGCAATTGGTGTAAGACCTATTAACAACATTGTAGACGTTACCAATTATATTTTACACGAAACCGGTCAACCGCTACATGCTTTTGATGCTGCAGCTGTTACAGGTGGCAAAGTGTTTGTAAAAAATGTGCCTGCTGGTACTGCTTTTACAACCCTTGATACCAAAGAAAGAAAACTACAAGATTCTGATTTACTAATATGTAATGCCACAGATCCTATGTGCATTGCTGGTGTGTTTGGTGGTGCTGCAAGTGGCGTTCATGCTGGCACGACGTCTATATTTTTAGAGAGTGCTTGGTTTCATCCAACAACCATTCGTAAAACGTCTTTACACCATGGACTCCGCACCGACGCTGCTACTAGATTTGAAAAAGGAGTTGATATTGCTTCTACGGTTTCCGTATTAAAAAGAGCCGCGTTACTTATTAAAGAAGTGGCTGGAGGTAGTATCAGTTCTGACATTACTGATATCTATCCGGCGGTTACGCCTAAAACAGAAGTTGCTGTTAAATACCATTATATCAAAAAATTAAGTGGTAAAAACTACCATCCCGAAGCGGTTAAAAAAATCTTGACTGCACTGGGTTTTGAAGTGATTCAGGAAGGTATCGATGAACTCCGTGTTGCAGTGCCTTACAGCAAACCAGACATTAGTATCCCTGCCGATTTAGTAGAAGAAATTTTGCGTATTGACGGTCTCGATAATATTGAAATCCCGACCACTATTACCATTAGCCCTGCTGTAGAAGTAGCTAGTGCTAAAGAAGTGATCAAAGAAAAAGCAACACAGTTTTTAGTAGGTAAAGGCTTTGTAGAAATCTTTACAAACTCTATTACCAACAGTCAATATTTTACGCCAGCTGTTTTAGAAACGGCCGTTAAAATGATGAATAATTTAAGTGCCGATTTAGACGTGCTTCGTCCATCGATGCTTGAAACAGGACTTGAAACCATCGCTTACAATTGCAATAGACGTAACCACAATTTGCGTTTGTTTGAATTTGGTAAAACCTATGCTACCAGTGGTTCTGGTCAGTATTCTGAAAAGGAACATTTGTGTATTTATTTAAGCGGATTGGATACCGAAGAAGGCTGGCGTGTTAAATCCAAAGAGCAGGACCTTTTAATGGCAAAAGGTATTTTGCAGGCCATTGCTACAATTACTGGACTACCAACTATTAGCTGGTCATTAGACGACACTGCAAAAGGTAGTGCAAGCACTGCTGTTGCTGCAACAGTGGGTGGCATTAAAATTGCTACCTTACTAGAAGTGTCGCCTAAAAAACGTCAACAATTTGATATCAAGCAAGGGGTTGTTTTTGTAGATATAGATGTTGCCTCGCTTGTTACTGCCGCCGAAAAACAAAAAATTGTTTACAAAGAAGTATCTAAGTTCCCTGCCGTACAAAGAGATTTGGCACTGGTAGTGGACCGCGCTGTAACCTATGCTGCTATTGAGCTTGCGGTGGGTACGGTAAAACTTCCTAAGCTAAAAGGCATTCGTTTATTTGATGTATTTGAAAGCGATAAATTAGGCGTTAACAAAAAATCGATGGCACTTAGCTTTACATTTGTGGACGAAGAAAAAACCATGACCGACACCGAAACGGATAGCATGGTATCAAAATTAATTGGGGCTTTTGAAAAAGAATTAGGTGCCGAAATCAGAAAATAAGCACTTATATTTATACGCATATTTACATGTTTGAATTCGAAACACATATCAAATCTTTGCAAGAAAAGTTGCAGTTGCTGCTAAAAAATCAGCAGCAGCTTCTTCGTGAAAATCAGCGTCTAACCGCCGATTTAGAAAAAGCTACGGGTATGGTACACCAAAAAGAGGATTTGCTGCGAAGCCTTCAACAACAGCTTGATGGGTTACATGTAAGTTCTGCGGGTGGCTATTCGGATCAGGAAAAAGCGGCCCTCGAAAAGCGCATTAATACCTACCTAAAAGAAATTGACCACTGTTTAACGCTTCTTAAATAAATAGCATGTCTGAGCTCATCCCTATCAATATCGTTATTGCAGATCGCAGCTACCGCATCCGCATTGAACCCGCCGAGGAGGAAATGGTGCGCAAATCAGCCAGTCTCATCAACGATAAAATAGCCGAATACCGTCAAAATTTGGCTGGTAAAGACATGCAGGACTATGTAGCCATGGTGCTTTTGTGGTTTGCCACCGAGCAAAATACTAGCACCATCCACGAACTAAAGTGGAAAGAAGCAGCTGAAAAGATAAACTCTCTCGAAAAACTCATTGATAAAGCGCTGATTTAAGTATCTTCGTTCCTATCCGTTTACTTATTAAAGTAAATCTTCATGTGTATGCGTGAAAGAATGATTGTGAACAACTTAAAAAAAGCTAAAAATGGACCAGACGATTGTCTCTATAATACTTGCCGCCACCTCACTAGTAGTAGGGGTTGTTGCGGGAAGGGTTTTCTTCGCAAAAAATACCAAAAAGCAAATTGAAGAAGCCAACACCCAAGCTGCTAACATCTTAAAAGAAGCCGAATTAAGAGCTGAAACTGTTAAAAAGGAAAAGCAATTAGAGGCTAAAGAAAGATTTGTTCAGCTGAAGTCTGAACATGAAAGAGAAGTGTTGGAGCGCAACCGCAAAGTGGTAGACGTAGAAAACAGACTCAAGCAAAAAGAAATTACCGTTAACCAAAAAGAGGCTTCACTAGACAAACAAGTCAAAGAAAACGAAGCCATCAAAGAAAACCTAAACAGGCAAATTGATGTGGTAAACGCCAAGCGTACAGAGCTTGAAAAACACCAAGAAGAACATATTCGCCGCCTCGAAAAAATTGCCAATTTAAGTGCAGACGATGCGCGTGAGCAACTTATCGAAAGCCTTAAAAATGAAGCACAAACACGTGCTTTATCGATGCAACAAGATATCATCGAAGATGCAAAGCAAAAGGCCAATAAAGAAGCGCGTAAAATTGTTATTCAAACCATACAACGTACAGCAGCAGAGCAAACCATCGAAAACACCGTTACTGTATTTAATCTTGAAACCGACGAAATTAAAGGTCAAATTATTGGTAGAGAAGGTCGTAATATTAGAGCGATCGAAGCTGCAACGGGCGTAGACTTAATTGTTGATGATACACCGGAAGCTATCATCTTATCTTCATTCGATCCACTACGCCGTGAAATTGCACGTTTAAGTTTACAACGCCTTGTTTCTGATGGTCGTATTCACCCAGCGCGTATTGAAGAAGTAGTTGAAAAAACACGCAGACAATTAGAAGAGCAGGTGATGGAAATTGGAGAGCGTACCGTTATTGAAATGGGCATCCATGGACTTCACAAAGAGCTTATTCGTATTGTAGGTAAGATGCGCTTTAGATCGTCATATGGCCAAAACCTACTCATGCACAGTAGAGAAACGGCTAATTTGTGTGGTATCATGGCATCAGAGTTAGGTATGAACCCTAAATTAGCTAAAAGAGCTGGTCTATTACACGATATAGGTAAGGTTCCTGACGAAGAAACAGAATTGAGCCACGCATTATTAGGTGCTAAACTCGCAGAAAAATATGGTGAGAATCCGGCGGTAGTAAACGCCATTGGAGCCCACCACGATGAAATGGAAATGCAATACGTGATTTCTCCTATTATTCAGGCTTGTGACGCCATTTCTGGCGCTCGCCCGGGTGCACGTAGGGAAATCATGCAACAATATTTACAACGTATTAAAGACCTGGAAAACCTAGCTTTAGCGTACCAGGGAGTAGAAAAGGCCTATGCCATCCAGGCGGGTCGTGAACTTCGCGTAATCGTTGAGGCTGAGAAGGTTACGGATGGGGACAGCGATAAATTGAGCTTCGAAATTGCTCAAAAAATCCAAACCGAGATGACCTATCCAGGGCAAATTAAAGTAACCGTAATTAGAGAGAAAAGGGCAGTAAACGTAGCTAGGTAAAAAAAATTGCAAATCACTTCCGATTTTCGATTTTTACCCCTACCTTTGCCGTCCGCAAAAATTAAAAGATATGGACGCAGCAGTTCAGTTTGTACACGAACAATTAACCGTAAAAAAGCAATATCCTGCCTTCAAGGCTGGTGATAATGTCACTGTTAACTATAAAATCGTTGAGGGTGGTAAAGAACGTATTCAAAGTTTCCGTGGAGACGTAATCAAGTTACAAGGAACTGGAGCAACTGCTTCATTCACTGTACGTAAGATTTCGGATGGCGTAGGCGTTGAGCGTTTATTTCCTATCTTATCTCCAAATATCGAATCTATCCAATTAAACAAAACTGGTAAGGTTCGTCGTGCTAAACTATACTACCTACGTGAGCGTAGCGGTAAAAGTGCACGTATTAAAGAAAAACGTTTCTAGTCAAACAATACCTTTTTACAAACGGAAGTTAGCATCCAGCTACTTCCGTTTTTTTATGCCTTTTATTTGGCCCTTTACATGCTTTTTCCCCTACCTTTATAATCTTAAATCAAATCATTATGGGCAACTTAGGATTTCAAGAAATATTACTCATCGCAGTAGTGGTACTTGTATTATTTGGCGGTAGAAAAATACCAGAATTTATGCGCGGCCTTGGTAAAGGTATCCGTGAATTCAACGATGCAAAAAACAACGTGAAAAAAGAATTAGAAGAAGGTATCAAAGAAAAAGATACACAAGCTTAATTTTTATTTCACTTATTCTGATTAACAAACAACTTTAGCCTTTGTTTCGGTTTACTACAATCAAAGACTATCATAACAATTTACAGAGCGGCCAAACCACAGTTGTGGAGGCCGTTCGTTTTTTTGTGGAAGCAGCTAAAGGCGGTGCTTCCTTAAATGCGTGGCTTACAATCTATGAAGACGAAGCTTTACAAGCAGCAAAAAAATTAGACGAACAAATTACGGCCGGACAACCATTACTGCCACTTCATGGCGTAGTTGTGGGTTTAAAAGATGTGATTGCTTATAAAAATCACCCTTTGTCTGCGGCTTCAAAAATCCTACAAAATTTCCATTCTATTTTTGACGCTACTGTTGTAGAAAAATTGCAATCAGCAGGCGCCATTATTTTAGGTAGGCAAAACTGCGATGAGTTTGCAATGGGAAGTAGCAATGAAAACTCGGCGTATGGTCCTGTAAAAAATGGCATCGACCCTACGCGTGTACCCGGTGGATCATCAGGTGGATCTGCAGTGGCCGTTCAAATGAATCACTGCATGATTAGCTTAGGCTCTGATACTGGCGGCTCTGTTAGACAACCCGCAGATTTTTGTGGCATTGTTGGACTCAAACCTTCCTATGGCAGAATTTCACGTTACGGACTTATCGCGTACGCATCATCTTTTGATCAAATTGGCATTTTTGCAAAATCGGTAGCCGATGCCGCGTTAGTGCTTGAAATTATTGCAGGCCCCGACGATTTTGATAGCACGGTTTCTGAATTACCTGTTCCAGCCTTTAGTACTGTTGTGGATGAACCTACTTCAAAAAAACGCATTGCGTATTTTAAAGAGGCACTCGAACATCCAAGTTTAGATCCTGAAATTAAGGCTGCAATTGATGCAACAATAGCTAATATGCAAAAAGCAGGGTATACCGTAGATGCGGTTTCATTTGATATGCTTGATATGGTAGTGCCCACATATTATGTATTAACCACCGCCGAAGCGTCTAGTAATTTGTCGCGCTATGATGGCGTAAAATTTGGTCACCGCTCTAGTACGGGTAATAACGACCTTACAGCACTGTATAAAAATGCTAGAAGCGAAGGTTTTGGTAAAGAAGTAAAGCGTAGAATTATGCTGGGTACATTTGTGTTAAGTGCCGGTTATTTTGATGCGTATTTTACCAAGGCACAACAAATTCGAAAACTACTCGTGGACGGTTCGGTGCAGTTATTTAAAGATTATGACGCAGTACTATTGCCTACTGTACCCAACCCAGCATTTTTAATAGGTGACCATCGTCAAGATGCAGTCGCAATGTTTTTAGCAGATATTTATACGGTGTATGCAAACCTTGTGGGTATTCCTGCTATCTCAATGCCTTTGTATCAGCATTCAACAGGACTTCCCTTTGGTCTACAAATCATGTGTGCTCCTTTTGAAGAAACAGCACTACTGCAACTTTCAACGGCCATTCAAAAACTACATGAATAAGTTTTTTCGCTTATTACTATTTGTTTTAGGGATGTTGGTGCATGATTTTGCATCAGCAAAAACAGTTATAGCAGATACCATCATTGACGATAAAAAACCGTTTGCTAATTTATTTTTGTACAATAAAGTAGCTTCCAATAAACCCTATCAATCGCAAATTAATCCACGTGCTATTTCTTTTGTAGAAGAATATATTCGAAAGCAGGGCAAGTCACTAGAAAAAATGAAAGTATGGGGCAAACCTTATTTTGATTTGTACGATCAAATACTTTTCAATTACGGCATCCCAAAAGAAATGAAATACCTCAGTGTTATTGAAAGCCACTTAGGAGCAGGAGGAACCTCTTGGGCTGGGGCTGTGGGTCCTTGGCAGCTGATGCCGGGCGTTGCCAAAGAATATGGATTAAATGTGGGCGGCTACTGGGATCAGCGAACCGATTATTTTAAAAGTACGCATGTGGCAGCGCGTATCATGAAAAAATTATACGCCGAATTTGATGACTGGTTGCTTGTAGTGGCTGCCTACAATTGTGGTAATGGATGTGTCAGGTCGGCAATTAGAAGAGCAAAAAGTAAAGATTTTTGGCAGCTACAATACTTTTTACCAGAAGAAACGCGCAACCACGTAAAAAAATTTATTGCTACGCATTTGATTTTTGAAGGCGCTGGCGGGTTTACCACCATGACTGCAGCCGAAGTGGCGCAGGCAAAAACTCAAAATAAAAATACACCGCTCACACTTTCTGCTGCTGAGCTTGCAGGATCTGCTTTAATTGAAGTATCTGGGAGGTTTAACTCACTTGTAGTAGCCAATGAACTACAAATAAATATTCAGCAGTTTAACGCCTGGAACCCTGGTTTTGATAAGGCCCTCGCTGCTGGCGAAAAATATGCAATGCGTATTTCAAAAGAAAAGGAAGCTATTTTTTTAGCTAAAAAAAATCAATTGTTATTAGCCTCTGTGAGAGCGATTATCGAAGGCGTTAATCAGTAGCACTGTCATTACCAGAGAGCACTTTTTTGATAGCAGCTGCCTTGAGTAAACACTCTTCGTACTCTTTTTCAGGATCTGAATAAATGGTAATGCCACCGCCCACCCCGTAGCTGGCCTTTTTGGTGTCGTTATTATAAAAAATACTTCTAATAACTACGTTGAAATCAAAATCACCGGCTGGATTAAAATAACCAACAGTGCCGGAGTACAAGCCGCGCTTTGTAGGTTCTAATGCGTCAATGGTTTCCATAACGCTTTTTTTAGGCGCCCCCGTCATGCTTCCCATCGGAAATGTTGCTTCTAAAATTTCTGAAAATAAAGTGTTACTGTTAAGCGTGCCTGTAATAGTAGAAATCATTTGATGCACCTGCGGAAAACTGTATATGCCAAAAAGTTC
>JAGNTI010000077.1 GCA_017987615.1 Sediminibacterium sp.
GTGGCATGGTTCATTTTTGTAGGCCTATGTATCGAAACGGGTGCATTTGCAGTCAATTTTGTGTATAGTTTATGGAATCCACTCGTTTTAAAAAACTTGTACAACAAGCTAGATTTAAGTGCCATGTATGAGAAGAGCCAATTTGTTTTCTTTTTGATCTATGGATTTATTTTATCAATCTCTTTTTTAAAAGCTTTTCTATTTTACGAGGTAATTAAACTTGTTGGCAAACTTGATTTACAAAAACCGTTTAGTGTATTTGTGTCTAATCAAATTAGTCGCATAAGAACTGTAACTTTTATTATTGGCGTGTTAAGTATCGTTGCTACCAGGGTTGTTCACAATATTTCTGAAAAAGGATTTGATGTAAATCAATTGAACGAATATTGGACAGACGGCTCAGCCTTTATTTTTATGGCAGCGATTATTATTATTATTGATACAATATTTAAAAGAGGAATTGAACTTCAATCCGAAAACGACTTAACTGTTTAATATGCCAATAGAAGTAAATTTAGACGTAATGATGGCAAAAAGAAAAATTTCTTTAAATGAGCTATCAGATAGGGTGGGATTGACTTTGGCTAATTTGTCAATACTAAAAACAGGTAAAGCAAAAGCCATTCGTTTTAGTACATTAGAAGCGATATGTAAAGCACTCGATTGTCAGCCCGCAGATATATTAGCGTATCAACCGGATACTTCTAAATAAAAAATACATCATGAAAACAAAGTCGTACTTTTTGCTCATTTTATTTTTTTGCAGTACAAGTTCATTTGCGCAAAAACCACATACAATATTAATAACGTATCATTCAAAATCAGGAAAAACGGCACTTATGGCAAATGCCATTGCAAAAGGTGCGGCTATCCATGATGATATTGCAATTGTAATTAAACCTATAGAACAAACAAGTACAAGCGATCTTGTAAATGCCGATGCAATCATTTTAGGAAGCCCTGTTCATAATGCGAATCTGTCTTCAGATGTTTTAAAATTTATAGAGTCGTGGCCATTTGAGGGTTCGCCTTTAAAAAATAAAATAGGTGCTGCATTTGTTACTGGTGGGGGTATATCTTCAGGTGAAGAGTTGGTGCAGGTTTCAATTTTACACGCTATGCTTGTTTTTGGTATGGTTGTAGTTGGCGGTGAAGACTGGACTGCTCCATTTGGCGCATCTGCAATTACAAATGAAGCCCCTTTTGATACTAAACTGAATGATTCTTTTTTACTAAAAGGTCAAAATTTAGGAAAGCGCGTTGCTGAGTCGGTGTTGCGTTGGCATAAAAAATAATAGAGGTCTATTTTTTCAGATATTTATGAGAACCGTCACAAGCAGGCATTCGTTTGGAAAGTCCACAGGTACAATCCGTTAATCCCTTGCCACATAAAATTTGATGTGTATACTTTTCAATTCTAGCAATCCTGGTTTCAGATTGTTTGGCCCCCGAAAAAAATATTAAATAACCTCTTTGTCTACCAGGTGTTAAGGATTCAAATGCTTTTTTGAGTGCAGCATTCTTTTTAAAAATTACATTTAATTCTTCTACAACTATTGCTGGGTCTGCTTCTGGCTTTGAGGGAGTAAACGCTTCTGCTGAAATAGATTCTTTAATGAATTTTTTAATAGTGCTCTTTTTTTTGACAATGTCTGCGACATTTTCAAGCCTCAACTGTCTTCCAACTCTTGTGTGCTCACCTGGTTTAACCAACAAACCCTTTGGGTCCGTTAAATGAGCACCATTAAAAAAACCCAAAGCAAAATATTCTTTAAATGGAGCAAGAATAATAATGTTTTTAGTGTTGTGTGTGTAACAAGGGGAAGCCCATTTAAATTCTTCAACAAGTTCTGTTTCCAATAAAATTTCACGAATAGCCTGAAGCTCTTCTTTCCAAAGCTTTGCCCTTGAAATATATTGAGTAACGTTTTGGTTCATTTGAATTAATTAAAATAAAATTAATTACATTAGTTGTATAAATGCATTTTATGAAACGAATTTATTTTATTGTTTTTGTTTTGATTTTGATAGTTCAACTACATGTTGATGCACAAGCAATAAAAAATAACAAAAAAGCCCTTCCAATTGGGGTATTCGACTCTGGTACTGGTGGGTTAACCGTGCTGGAGGCTATATTAGCTCTTGATGCATTTAATAATGAAACCGGTAAGCCAGGAGCAGATGGAAAGCCCGATTTTACTAAAGAATATTTTCAATATTTAGCAGACCAAGCAAATATGCCCTATGGTAATTATGCTGCAGAAAATAAAACCGATTTATTAAAAGAACATATTCAAAAAAATATGCAGTTCTTTTTAACAGACGCAGTTCAAAAGCCTCCTGTAAAAATGATTGTCCTAGCTTGTAATACAGCTACAGCTTATGCCTTATTAGATATTAAATTAAAATTGCAACAAGATCATATTGATGTACCCGTAATAGGTGTTATTGATGCTGGTTCAAAAGCAGCATTAGCCTACCAGCAAAAAAAGGGTACAGGAACCATTGGTGTTTTTGCAACTGCTGGAACGGTTGCGTCTAACGGGTATCCCAGAACCTTACAGGACATGGCAAAGGCAATGGGTATGCCAGCATTATCAGTCATTAGTCAGGGCGGTTCTGGACTGGCTGAAAGTATTGACCGTGACTGGAGTTATTTTGTAGATACATTAACCAAGGCTAGAAAAGAGTATAAAGGCCCTTCTCTTAAAAACAATAAGTATACGATTGATACGACATTATTAAGTGCATATCGTTTTGATGCTTCTAATAATAAGCTCTTGTGTGAATATGATGATAAAGGAAGTTGTTTAGATATGCAATTAAACGACCCATCAAATTATGTGCGTTACCACTTGGTTAGTTTATTAGAAAAAATGGTGCAAGAAAAAGTTACGAAGCCATTAAATACACTCATTTTAGGTTGTACGCATTATCCTTACTTAAAAGATACGATTGCATCTGTCTTAAACGAATTGTATCAATACAAAAAAGACAATCAATATAGATACCGAAATTATCTTGTTGAAAAAGTAGAATTGATAGATCCTTCTGTTGAAACAGCTAAAGAGGCGTACATAGCGCTCAGAAGCCAATCCCTTACAAACACTGCTAGTAAACAAACCAACCAATTTTTTATTACTGTCCCTAATTCGAGCGTTCCTAAAGCCGCTCTACAGCCAGATGGTTGGTTTACCTACGACTATAAATACGGAAGATTGGCCGGGGCTAATACGGACTATGTAAAGTATGTTCCATTTGATACAAAAAATATTTCGGAGGCATCCTATAGCCGTTTCAAAATGGTGCTACCAAAATCTTATGCCGAAATTGTAAAGTCTAAACTTAGATAATCACCTACTTCAACCACTCGCCAATTTTCTATTAATGTATGTAGAAGTGCTCTAATTTCTTCAACTACAATGTTTGAAAATTGAATTGTTGGAATGCGAGAATTCTGCTGCCTCAAGCTTTGTTCAAGAATAGCATTAATATCTTCAAATTCACCTTGCGTAAATTCAATTAATAAAAGATTAGCAAGATGCTCTGCGTACCAAGCTTCGTTTGCAAGCTCTAATGAATCTCTTGTTTCTTTATTTTCAAAAATACTTGGATTAATACCTCCTGCTATAAGTCCCCAAAATGCATTTTTATATTGCAATGTAGTTTCTATAGCATAATGACACAAGTCATGTAATACCAAAAAATCATCTGCTTCAATCCAATAATCTTCAAAACCTTCTCTGATATAGGAGATCGTATGTTTATTGCCAGCTTTCTTTTTTATTATAATTTTCAAGATAAATTATTTTTTAAGTACCATCACTACAATTTCTTTGTTCGTATCATTTTCTGCTATACTATACTTTTTTGTACTAGTAATATATTTAGAAATACGATCTATAAAAGGGTTTGAAGCGAGTCTGTTGGGAGTCGCTAATATTATGCTACTTCCATTATTAATAAACCGATTAATTAGTACAACTAAATTATTGTGTGCAGATGGTTCGTAATTGGTATCGCTAAGTAAAATGGTATCTACAGTAGTATCTTCAGAAATTGTATTCCAATCAATACATGCAGCCTGTGCATTGTTAAGCGCTAAATGATTAATATTTTTTTGAAGTAATGCAACTGCATCCGGTGCATAATCACTAATTATTATTTTTTTTGTTAGTGAAGCAATACAAAAGGAAGGAATCCCAACCCCTGCACCAATTTCGAGAACTATTTTATTTTGTATCCACGTTGGTTCTTCTTGTAAAAACTGGGTCATTGCATGAGCTGACGCCCAAACTTTAGCCCAATATGGAAATATAGTTGCAGTATTTTCTGCTGCTAATTTTTGATAGGTTGATTGAATAAGTGCTGGGTCAGGAACATACAGTGTATGTTCAGTATTTAGCTTAACTAGTTGTAATGGATACACTTTATTGACCTCCCTCCACAGCTTTTTCTAAATCAGCAATAATAAATTTAGTCATTTGTAAAAAGGCATAGGTTGCTTTAGGTGCCGTTTCAGGATTGGTCATGTATTTACCTAAAATGGATGGTACTACTTGCCAGTGAATACCATATTTATCTTGCAGCCAACCGCATTTTCCGGGTGCTCCGTCTTTTGCGAGATAATCCCAGTAGTAATCTATTTCTTCTTGCGTATTTACTGAAATTGTAAATGAAACGGCATCTGTAATACTAAAGCCATGCGGCGCAGAACTGTCCATGATGCCAAAAGGCAATTTATTAAGTTCAAACTGTGCATACATGATATATCCTTCGGTATCATGTCCGCCCTTTTCGTATTTTCTCATTTCTACAAGACTTGAATCTGTAAAAAGAGATTTATAATAGGTAATTGCTTCTTCGGCCTTACCAGCATTATTTCCACAAAACATAAAACTAGGCATCACTTTACAGCTACTCTTGTAGTCTACTATAATTTGCCAGTTCACACCATATTTATCAGCACACCATCCGTATTTTTTACTCCAAGGATATTCATTTAAAGGCATTAAAACTTTACCGTCAACAATAAGTTGATGCCAGATGGTTTCAGCTTCTTCATTACTATCAGCCATGATGTAAAAAGAAATAGCTGGTGAAACAGGATGTCCCGGTCCTCCATTTAAATGCATAAATCGTCTACCATATAAATTGTAAACTACAGCAAACGGATTTTCAGATAGTAATTCTACCTCTTTAAATATATTTTGATAATAATTGAATGCTTCTTTTGCATTTCCGTCAAACCATATACAAGTACCAATTAATTGAGACATACACTTTATTTAGCAATTAAATTATCGTACAATGCGTTTACCGTTTTTCTAATCACATTGTTGTATCCACTTGTTTCACCCGGATGACATCCATTACTAATTACAACAATGCCAAATTTTTCTTGTGGATTAAAAAACATCGCACTATATAGTCCATATGCAGATCCAGTATGCCCTACCATTACCTTTCCGTCAATTATTGTTGCTGGTGTTTCTAACGCAAATCCATAAGCGGCTATGTCTGAAACAGCCGTTTGCATCATTTTCGAATTCTTTTTTGAAATAATTCTTACGCCATTGTATTTTCCATAATTGGCATGCATCATCATGTACGTAGCTAAATCTTTTGCAGATATTTTCATGCCACCCGTTGGTGAAAATATAGGTGCGCTATATCCCATTTGATAAGCAGCCACCTCTGCAGTTCTTGGTGCATAAGCATTAGGAGATGCAACAAATTTTGCTGCATCTGGCTGATATTCATAGATTGTTGCAAATTTAGATTTGTCTAATCCGTTCACATAGTATCCGCCATATAGTTGTAATGGATTCAAAATATGGTTTTGTATGTAGGCATCAAATCTTTCGCCACTCACTTTTTCAATGATCGTTCCAATCATATTAAAGTTGAAATTGCAATATTCATATCTTTTTCCTGGCTCGTAACTATTGTAGCATTTAAACCAGTTAACTGATTTTGCAGGATTAATTGAATCTAATGAAAAATAACCCTGACTATCATTGATAGACGACAAATGAGATAGCATTAACCTAAGCGTAATAATGGTTTCAGGAAATTTTGGATTCCGAACTTTAAATCCGATCAGTTCGCTAACATCTTGATCTAGATTAACTTTTTTAGCTTCTACTAATTGCATAATAGCCGTTGCAGAAAATGATTTTGAAATAGAAGCGATTCTAAAAATATTTTCGTTGGTAAGCGGCGCATTTGTTTCAACATCTTTTAGGCCAAAAGAATGCGTATAAATAAACTTGTTATCTTTTACAACCG
>JAGNTI010000006.1 GCA_017987615.1 Sediminibacterium sp.
ATATTAAGCTCGTACCCATTACAGTTGCAATGGTCATACCACTAATAGGGTTATTAGAAGAGCCAATGAGACCTACAATGCGTGACGATACGGTTACAAAAAGTGCACCAAATAAAATCACTAGCACACCAATTAATAATTTTTGTAAAATACTTTCACCAGGCACTTGCGGCAATACAGCGATAAGTGCAACAAGTGCTAAACTTCCAAAGCCCACTACTTTTAAACTCAAATCTTTTTCGGTTCTTAAAACAGCTGCAGCGCTTGGGTCTTTACTACTTTGTAAAGAGGCAAAACTTCCTTTGATAGATTTAACAATCGTAGGAATGGTTTTTAATAAAGTAATGATACCGCCCGCCGTAACAGCGCCAGCACCTACTTGTCTGATATAAGCATAATAAATAGCTGCCGAATAATCATTAAACTGATGCGTAACAGGATCCCATCCACCTTTTCCACCTGGTTTTGCAAGATCCATTAAGTAACCAAGTTTTACCAGTTGCGCCGCAATCACATCGGCAGGTACAAGGGTTGATAAAAGCGGAATAAACACCATCCAGCTAAGTACACTACCTGCTACTAGTACCCCTGCTATTTTTGGACCAATGATATAACCCACACCCATATATTCTGGTGTGATTTCACCACTTACTTTGGCAGAAGGAAAAAATTTATTGATTTGCTTGGTTGCATAATATGGCGTTTCTGCAATTACATGAAATACCTTTTGCAAAATGGCGTATGCAAATGCAACGCCTAATCCCCAAAAAGCTGTTTTTGCAAAATCGCCGCCTTTTTCACCTGCTTTTAAAACGTCGCCACAAGCAGTTCCTTCGGGGTAAGGTAGGTTTTCATGTTCATTTACAATAAGCGCCTTACGAAGTGGAATCATCAGTAATGTACCTAGGAGTCCACCAATAATGGCGAGAATTAAAATGGTGAGGTAATTAAAATATTCGGCACTGTCTGGTGATGATAAAAATAAAAATCCAGGAAGGGTAAATGCTACACCTGCTGCAATACTTTCACCTGCAGAACCTGTGGTTTGAATGATATTATTTTCTAGTATCGTTGTTTTTAAAAACTTGCGTCCAAGCGTAATGGCTATTACTGCAATAGGAATAGAAGCCGATACGGTTAGTCCTGCTTTTAATGCTAAATAAACAGTGGCAGCGCCAAAAATAACACCAAATAAACTACCTACTAAAATAGATTTAACGGTTAGTTCCTTTACATTTTCTTCAGGTGCAATAAAGGGTTTAAAAACTTTTTTTTGCTCAGACATATAATTGGTTTTTAAAAAAAATTTAAAATGAATGCAGATGGATTAGTCCATCATGGTTTTTAATTTACGTGCAATTAAAAATAAAATAGTTGCAGCAGCGCCTGCCATAATTACAAATAAAATAAAGAAGTCATACAAATTGGTAATGGCATAGCCTGCAAAATAAGTTGTTTTACCATCTGGATATAAACTACTTAATACACCTGCAAATTTATTAGCAAAAGCATTGGCTGTAAACCATACTGCCATTAATAAAGAAGCAAACTTAACAGGGGCTAATTTATTAAACAATGATAGGCCAATCGGGGATAAACACAATTCGCCAAAAGTGTGCATCATATACATACCAATGAGCCAAATCATACTCACTTTAATACCAGTTCCTACTCCTTTTACGCCAGTAGCAATCCATAAATAACCCAGCGCTAATAACATGAGACCCATGGCCATTTTAAATGGCGATGAAGGCTCACGATTTGCTTTACCTAATTTAATCCAAATCCAGGCCACCAATGGAGCAAGGGTCACAACAAAAATTGAATTTAATGACTGAAAAAAACTTGCTGGCACTACATAAAACCCTAGGTCACGCTGCGTATTTTCGGATGCAAAAAATGTAAGTGATGCCCCGGCTTGTTCAAAGGCGCTCCAAAAAAAGATAACAAAAAAAGATACCGTAAATAACACCGCCACTTTTTTCTTTTCAAGCGCATCCAATGATGCATCGGAAAATATAATAAAGGCAATTAAAAGGATACATGCAATTAATAACCAGAATAAATAACTCACCACATTGATATCAATATACACAAGTGCGATAGTCAATAAAGAAAGTAAAAATAGAAATCCAACCATTACTGGAATTTTCAAAAAGAATTTTGGTGCATCTTTTGGAGCATCGCCAATAGAGGCGCCATCAGCATCTACTAAATACTTTTTTTGAAAAATAATTTGTGTGATCACACTCAATAACATTGCGATTCCTCCGGCTAAAAAAGCCCACTTAAAATCTCCATTGTTTCCTGTTTCACCAAAAAACCCACATACAATTGGACCTAATGCGCCGCCCGTATTGATACCCATGTAAAAGATCGTGTAAGCTGCATCTATTTTTGAATCCCCTTTCTTGTATAATTGGCCCACCATACTCGAAATATTGGGTTTAAAAAAACCATTTCCCGCAATCATACATCCTAAGCCTGTATAAAAAAGTGGCATCGCTAATGCCGCATTATCATAATAGTGGCCGCAAAAGAACAAAATAAATTCTCCAATGGCCATCACCAATGCCCCTGCAATGATAGACCGTTTGTTTCCCCAGTATTTATCGGCAATATATCCACCCACAAGTGGCGTCAAATAAACTAGCCCAGTATAACTTCCAAAAACCTGCGAAGCAGCATCCTGATTAAATGCCATGGCTTTTACCAAAAAAAGCACCAAAATGGCACGCATACCATAATAGTTAAATCGCTCCCACATTTCTGTGGCAAATAGTACATACAATCCTTTAGGGTGACCTTTTTGAGGAATAGTTTGATTCATAATTGACTCGTTATCGTTGTAAACTATTGATTTTCTGGTGCTGTAAAATAGCAATAAAATCTTTACAGCGAACCACCCACCAAAATGAGCGACGAAATTGATACTTTCGCATCTCCAATTATACCTACTACTATGAATATTTTACTCCTGGGTTCTGGCGGAAGAGAACATGCACTTGCATGGAAAATGGCACAAAGTCATCATTGTAACGAACTATATATTGCGCCCGGAAACCCAGGCACAGCGGGCATTGGAACCAATTTAGACATTTCAGTAACCGATTTTGAAGGCATTAAAGCCGCATGCATTAACCACCAAATTGGACTGGTGGTTGTCGGACCCGAGGAGCCACTCGTAAAAGGTATTTATGACTTTTTTGAAGCAGATCCTGCACTTAGAGAGATTATTGTAGTTGGACCATCTGCTAAAGCAGCCCAATTAGAGGGAAGCAAGGCATTTAGCAAGAAATTTATGCAGCGCCACCAAATTCCTACTGCTGCTTACGCTGAATTTACCCTAGACAACATAGAAGAAGGCAAAACATACATTGCTGCGCACACCCTTCCCATTGTACTAAAAGCCGACGGTTTAGCGGCCGGAAAGGGCGTTGTTATTGCAACCACCCACCAAGAAGCGCTTGAAACGTTTGATGAAATGCTTGTAAACAAGCAGTTTGGAGAAGCCAGCAGCCGTGTGGTGATTGAACAATTTTTGTCAGGAATAGAAGTGAGTGTTTTTGCGCTTACCAATGGTATGGACTACCAAATTATTGGTCACGCCAAAGACTACAAACGAATAGGAGAAGGCGATACAGGCCTTAACACCGGCGGTATGGGCTGTGTGAGTCCTGTGCCATTTATGGACGATGTTTTTATGCAAAAAGTAGAAGAGCGCATCGTAAAACCTACCATTAATGGTCTTGCTGAGGAAGAACTTTGCTACCATGGCTTTGTGTTTTTTGGCCTTATGAACGTAGAGGGAGAACCCTATGTGATCGAATACAACTGCCGTATGGGCGATCCAGAAACGGAAGTTGTGATGCCGCGCTTACAAACAGACTTAGTGGCTCTATTTGCAGCCATGGATAATGGTACTTTAATAGACGCCAATATTAGTTACGACACTAGAAGCTGCGCCACCATTATGGCAGTTAGTGGCGGATACCCAGGTAGCTACCAAAAAAATAAGGTCATTACAGGACTTGAAGCTGATAACGATATGCCAAATACCCTAGTGTTTCAAGCCGGAACCGCACTAGGGCAAAACGCCGTTGTCACAAGCGGGGGAAGGGTTTTAGCCGTTACTGCCTATGGTGAAAATATTAGCGAAGCGGTAGTTACTGCCACCCAGCGTCTTCAAAAAATTGAATTTGAAGGCATGAATTTTAGACGCGATATTGGTTACGAATTTGAAAATAAATAAGCAGATAAAATTCGTAAGAATAGACTTTGTTATTTCCATTTATTTCAAGCACCTTTGTAGTAATACATTTACTCAAGCTTTACGCACTATACCATGGGATTATTTAACTTTTTTACGCAAGAAATTGCAATGGATTTGGGTACCGCAAATACCCTCATTATCCATAATGATGAAGTAGTGGTTAACGAGCCTTCAATCGTTGCCCTTAATCGTAATAATTTAAAGGAGGTTTTGGCAGTTGGTAAAAAGGCGCTCATGATGCACGAAAAAACGCATGAGAGCATTAGAACCATTCGTCCATTAAAAGATGGTGTAATTGCAGATTTTAACGCCGCAGAATTAATGATTCGGGAGATGATGAAAATGATCTATCCTAAAAAACCATTATTCCCTCCAAGCTGGCGTATGGTTATTTGTATTCCTTCATCTATCACCGAAGTTGAAAAACGTGCCGTAAGAGATTCCGCAGAACAAGCAGGTGCTAAAGAAGTATATATGATTCACGAACCTATGGCAGCTGCTCTAGGTATTGGTATAGATGTTGAAGAACCGGTAGGAAATATGATCATTGATATTGGTGGAGGTACAACTGGTATTACCGTAATTGCACTTGCAGGTATTGTGTGTGATCAAAGTATTCGTGTAGCAGGTGATGAATTTACAGCTGACATTATGGAGGCACTTCGCCGTTATCATAGTTTGTTAATTGGTGAGCGTACTGCAGAGCAAATTAAAATTAATGTAGGCGCTGCCATGAAAGATTTAGACAACCCACCAGATGATTTACCAGTAAATGGTAGAGACCTTGTTACAGGTATTCCTAAACAAATTATGGTGAGTTATCAAGAAATTGCTGAAGCACTTGATAAGAGTATTTTTAAAATTGAAGAAGCGATCTTAAAAGCCCTAGAAACCACGCCACCAGAGCTTGCTGCGGATATTTACCGCCGTGGATTATACCTTACAGGTGGTGGTGCTTTACTCCGTGGACTCGATAAAAGATTAAGTGCAAAAATTAAATTGCCTGTTCACGTTGCAGAAGATCCACTTAAGAGTGTTGTGCGTGGTACTGGTTTAGCACTTAAAAATTATCAGCGTTTTCCGTTCATCATGCGCTAATAATTTACCTTGAAAAATATTTTTGATTTCATTCGTAGGCATTTTACATTACTTAGCTTTTTGCTATTGCAAATTGCTTCCATTTATATGCTTACTAAAGCCAGCACTTCGCATCAAACTTTTTTTTCTGCGAAAATGAGTGATGCAACTTCAAAAATTAATGAGCGCTATTACAATATGCGTGGCTACTTTTTTTTAAGAGAAACAAATCAACAATTAGCACTTGAAAACGCGCGTCTTTTAAATTTACTGCGTTCAAATATATCGGTACCAGATTCCAGTATACAAATTGTAACCGATTCGGTATACAAAGACTCCCTCAATAAATTTAGAAAATACAATTGGCTTCCTGCTAAAGTAATTGGCAATACCGTTTCTTTACAAACCAATTTTTTAACACTTGAACGCGGCCGTTTACAAGGTGTAAAAAAAGGTATGGCAGCAGTAAGTCCAGAAGGCATTGTTGGTGTTGTAGTAGAAGTGTCTGACAATACAAGTAAGGTAATGAGTTTACTGCACCGCAACAGTAGGGTTAGTGCCATGCTTAAAAAAGACAATAACGCGGGTAGCATCGAATGGGATGGAGCTAGTCCGTATTACCTGCTTTTACGCAACGTTTCTAAGGGAGCTAAAGTGGTAAAAGGCGACACGGTTGTTACAAGCACCTACTCGGCAAACTTCCCTCCATACCAAATTGTGGGCCAGGTAGCTGAAATAGAAGCCGACCCTTCTAGTAATTTTTATACCCTTAAAATTAAAACAGCCGTTAACTTTTTTACGGTTCAGTTTGTATACCTTGTAGAGAACCTTCGCTACCAAGAGCAATTTGATATAGAAAACAACAATTCAAAAACACGTGAATAGCTTACTTAAAAATATCATTCGGTTTGCGCTATTTCTACTACTTCAAATTGTGGTACTCAACGAAGTGCCGCCCGTGCACCGCTTTATCATACCATACCTATATTTCTTATATATACTTTGGTTGCCGTTTTCTATGAACCGGTTTTCGCTCCTCATTGTTGCTTTTTTGTTTGGTCTTTCATTAGACTATTTTACGGGTACTACCGGGCTGCATGCCGCTCCCTGCGTGCTTATCGCTTATATCAGACCCTACCTTTTAAACCTACTATTACCACAAGAAACCATCGAACAAAGCTACGCCGAACCAGGTGTAAATAGTATGGGATGGGCACCTTACGCGGTTTATGTAGGACTGCTAACTTTTATCCATCACTTTTACTTGGTGCTAATCGAATGGCTTCAATTTGGAGACTTTGTATACTTTTTAGGCAAAGTGATTGGCACTACCCTTGTAAGCTTTATGATGATTGTACTTTCCGAACTTCTTTTTTTAAGAAAAGGCAAGTACAGAACCAACGCAGCCTAGTTTCTACTGTCCACAAGTATGCATAAGTTTTTTTTGACAAAATGATGTATTGTTGGCTTTGTTGCATCAAATTTGCAGTAGATTTTCGTTGAATTCGTTGAATTATTTTTCCAAGCTCCTATGTCTGCCTTTAACCAAAACCGAAGTAGAATTGTACAACTTATTTTTATAGGTGCTTTTGTTTTAATTACCCTTCAGCTCATTAACCTTCAGGTATTTTCAACAAAATACAAAATGGCTGCAGATAACAATGCCTTTTATCGAAAAGTGATTTATCCAGACAGGGGTATCATTTTTGATAGAAAAAAAAGAGCCATTCTTGAAAATACCATCAGTTACGATTTGGTAGTAATACCTGCAGAGTCTAAAGGAACCGATACCCTTGCACTTTGTGCCTTATTAAATATAGATACCGCTACTTATAAAAAAAGAATGCGCGATTTAATATTTAAAAACGGCGCTGTTAAGCCAAGTGTATTTGAACCCCTACTCACCACCGAAAATTTTGCGCGCCTCAACGAAAACATGTACCGCTTTCCTGGCTTTACGCTCAGTGAAAGATCGGTGCGTTCGTATCCATACGATTGCGGCGCAGCAGTGCTTGGTTACACAGCAGAAGTAGACACCGGTTTTTTGCGCAGACATAAAGATGAAGGTTACGAAATGGGTGATTACTTTGGTACCACAGGACTTGAAAATAGTTACGAAAAAGTGCTGATGGGTCAGCGCGGTATCAAGCGTTTTATTAGAGACAATAAAGGAAGAATTCAGGGCCCTTGGGAAAAAGGAGAATTTGATACAGCCGCTATTGCCGGTAGAAATTTATACTCGAGCATCGATGTAGAACTCCAAAAGCTTGGCGAAAAGCTGATGGAAAATAAAGTGGGTAGTATTGTTGCAATTGATCCAAAAACAGGCGGCATTTTATGTATGGTTAGCGCCCCTACCTATAACCCCAATTACCTAACGGGCAACCAAAGAAAAAAGCATTTGGTTGACATGATGTACTTTGATCCTAGAAAACCATTACTCAACAGAACCGTTAGTACCACTTACTCTCCGGGCTCTACCTTTAAAACACTGGTAGGTATTATTGGCATGGCCGAAGGTGTGATTGATGATCAAATGACGGTTACTTGTGGTGGCAGTTATTTAGGTTGCGGCCGAAGAATGGGATGTCATGCTGCAGGCACATTTACATTAAAGCCCGCTATTTCAAAATCTTGTAATAGTTATTTTGCTGTAGCCTTTCGTAGAATATTAGACAATGCAAAGGTTAATAATAGAGATATAACCCTTGGCCTCTTTAACGAATACGCCTATTCATTTGGGCTTGGGAAAAAATTAGGTGTAGATCTTCCTTCAGAAAGAATGGGCAACATCCCTACCGCCAAATATTACCAGAAAATATTTGGTAAAAATTGGCAGGCATGTAATATTATTTCTAACTCCATTGGACAAGGAGAAATTACAACAACCCTCACTCAACTTGCCAATGTAATGGCCATCATTGCCAATAAAGGTTGGTACTATTTACCACACTTAATTGATTCTGTAGAAGGCGGTGATGACTATGAAATGCTTGCCCGCTTTAAAGTAAAACAGAGAACAAAAAATATTGCTGAAAGTATTTTTGAAGAAGTACATGAAGGCATGCAAGGCACGATGGAATTTGGTACGGGTGCTTATGCAAAAGTTCCGGGCATCAATGTATGTGGTAAAACCGGAACCGTAGAAAATGCTTATAGAGGTGAATCTTTAAAAGACCATGCATTTTTTGGCGCTTTTGCACCTCGTGAAAATCCGCGCATTGCCATTGCCGTAATGTGCGAAAATGCAGGTTATGGTGCTACTTCAGCTGCACCTATAGCAAGTTTACTCATCGAAAAATATTTGAGGGACTCCATTGCAGGACCCGAGCGTAAAGCTAAAATTGAGCAGCTATCCAATATGAATTTAATCCCTCCTCAAATGAAGCGATTAATGAAACCAGAACCAAATACGATCAAAAAAGAGAACATCAAAAAAGCAATTGCCAAAAACTAGCCAAGTACAAAATGAATAGAAGAAATAACAATTTAGCTGCAGAAGGCATTGATTATACCGTCATTTGGCTTTATGGCATTTTAGTATCCATTGGTGTATTGTGTATTTTCATGGTTGAATATAAAGCGGGTTCTAATTGGCTTTCCACTTTTTTAGGTGGTAAAGCCAACTATAGTAAGCAACTTATATTTGGTGGCGTTTGTGCACTGGTTGCTACCTTTATTTTACTTACCGACAGTAAAATATTTACTGCTTTTGCAAATCTCTCTTATTTACTTGGCATCTTACTCATGCTTGCCACATTTGTGCTCGGAAAAAATATCAATGGGTCTAGATCTTGGATCCCGCTTGTTGGTGGTTTTAATTTGCAGCCTGCCGAACTTTGTAAAATATTTACATCCCTTGCAATCGCTAAATTCATATCCCGTCAGGAAGTTGATTTTTCGAATTTGAAATCACAATTAATTGCAGGCGTGATTGCACTAACGCCAGCTGCGCTCTCTATTTTACAACACGAACTTGGGCTCGCACTTGTATACCTTAGTTTGTTAATAGCAATGTTCCGTGAAGGGCTTCCTGCACAGTTTTTAATTATTGGATCTTGCTTTGGCATACTGGCACTCGCAACACTCATTGTAGAAAGAGACGCACTCTCCATTACCCTTACCATTTTAGCAGGCCTTATTATTTTTTTAGCCTACAGACAAGTTAGAAAAAAACAAAGACTCATTACCATTACTGCTATTTTATCCATTTGGATTTTATGTGTGGGCGTGCAGCGTTATGTGGTACCCTATATTTTTAACAACGTATTAGAATGTTACCAAAGCACCAGAATTTATAGCATGGTGGGTAAGGATTATGATTGCAGTTTAAATAAAAAATCCAACGAAAAAGTTACAGGAAAGGCAGCTAGAAAACCTGATGATTACAATGTAAGACAAAGTAAAATTGCGATTGGATCAGGTGGTTTTTTTGGAAGAGGCTTTTTAAAAGGTACGCAAACCAGAGGAAAATATGTGCCGGAACAAGACACCGATTTTATTTTTACTTCGCTTGGAGAAGCCTTTGGCTTTGTAGGTTGTGCCATTTTTTTAGGGCTCTACCTGTATTTCTTATTTCGTATTGTCAGAATCGCAGAAAGACAACGAAGTACATTTAGCAGGGTATATGCTTACTGTGTTGCTAGTATTTTGTTTTTCCATATCGCCGTAAACGTAAGTATGACAATTGGTCTTTTCCCAATTGTGGGCATTACACTTCCGCTCATTAGTTACGGAGGATCTTCATTACTTACATTTACCGTTTTAATTTTTATCATGCTCAGACTTGACGCCGATAGACAAATGGTGCTGCGTTAGTTCAATTTTATATTTCATGCAAATCATACCATTATCCGAAGGCAGTTTTACTATTGATCAATCAAAGGTATTCGTACCCTTTGATACAAACACCGAAGCCCTTCAAAGTAGACCTACCGGCAGTATACTAGTAGAAATTCAACCCTTTGTTGTAATCACTAGTAAGGATGTTATTTTAATTGACACAGGGCTTGGATATACGGGCACTGATGGATCCTTACAAATTCATGAAAACTTAGAAAAAGCAGGTATCAAGCCCGCTTCTATTACCAAAGTACTCATGAGTCATTTACACAAAGACCATGCAGGTGGTACCACATTTAGTAATATTGACCATACAGCTAGGTATATTAGTTTCCCCTACGCTACCTACTACATACAAAAAAGAGAATTTGACTATGCAACTGGCGTAGGCTCTGCCTCTTATATTCCAGAAGATATTTTACCGCTTCAAGAATTTAGTAAAGTAGTATGGCTTGATAGTGACGAAGGTGAAATTGAGGGCGGTATCAAATACCAAGTAACAGGGGCGCACTCCAAATTCCATCAGGTATTTTGGATTACCGAAAATAACGAAACCGTATTTTTTGGAGGAGACGATGCCCCGCAATTGCAACAAATGAAAAGCAAATTTGTAGCCAAGTACGATTTTGATGGTAAAAAATGTATGGAGCTAAGACAAGCATGGCTAGAAAAAGCAAAACAAGAAGGTTGGACCTTCTTGTTTTATCATGATATTACTACGCCCGTATGGGCTACTCGTTAAATGGTTGGTTCTTGACCTGGCGGTGGTGGAGGCGGAGGCGTTCCTCCTTTTCTATTTTTACCACCTTTTTTCATGCCTTCTTTACCATCCCTTGGGCCTTGACCTTCTCTTCTGTTTTGTAACTCTTCTCTTATCATGCCCATAAATGCACGATCTGCGGTTAAGGCTTTATTGACACGTTCGTCAGAACCCAATGCTTTTTTGAAATCGTTTTTGTACTTCTTTTTTATGTTTAATGCCGCTTCTTCAAAAGCCAATACATCTTCTTTATTGTCTTTGCGCACTTTTTTTAAATCTTCAAAGTAAGCGTTATACGCAGGCCAAAATTTTTGCGCTTCTTCAATTGTCAAATTCAAATGTCTGGTAATAAAAGCAACTTTTAAAGCCTCTACATTTTCTTTGCTCGGCTTTGGTCCTTTACCGCGGGGTCCCGCCGGTCTTTCTGGTGGCTGTGCCATAGTGATACCCACAACAAGAAAAGAAAGAAGGAATGATAAAATGATCTTTTTCATAATTGTTATTTTAATTTTTTAATTAATTGCTTGACTCGATATATTCTAAGAGTTCCTCATCAGAACTTTGTTCAATGAATGAGGTACTGGTTTCCAAATCATATTCCGGAACAGAAATGTCGGCTGTTGAAATTAAATTTTCATGCACGTCCATATAAGATAAAAGTGTAGAGTCACTAATCGTTTGTAATATCTCTGTTTGATCTACATTCATATATGCAGCATAATCAATTTTTTGAGACTTGTTATTAAACATAAATGCGCCAACCGCTACAACACCTATAAACACAGCTGCTACAGCCCATTTTGCAAAATGATATATTGGTGTTTTTTGTTTTGCTGCAGGCTTTTGATACACATTTGTTTTAGGAATGGTATTTAATAAGGGTGCAACGCTTTCTAACTCCGTGTAAACCGCTTCTTTTTCTATAGCTGCTCTAACAATACCATGCAGCTCGTCAAAATATTGAGCAGGAACTTGATAAGGCATGTTAGCATCTAATGTTTGCCAAAATGGGCTTATGGTTTCTAATTCGTTTTGTATGTCAATGTTTTTGTGCATCGCTAAATAATAGACCTTAGATCTACAAAAGGGTTTAATTGTTTTTAATTATTTCTTCAATTTTTTTTGCAGCGAGATGATAACTCGCTTTTAATGCGCCTTCAGATGTTTCTAATAATTCACTCATTTGATGGTATGGCATTTCATCATAGTATCTTAAATTAAATACCAGTTGTTGTTTTTCTGGAAGGCTTTTTATCGCTAACTGCAATTTCCAAATGAGTTGATTTTCATTAAAGCTTGTATCTGCTTTTATTTTATCTTGAAATCCATCCGCACCCTGATCTAATGAAACCGTAGCTCTCTTTTTTTGCTTTTCAATAAATGTGAGAGTTTCGTTGGTAGCAATGCGGTACATCCAAGTAAAGAGTTTGCTATCCTCTCTAAAGTTTTCTAGCCCGTTCCAAATTTTAATAAGTACCTGCTGTAATACATCATTGGTGTCTTCATGGTCTATAAGCATACGTCTAATATGCCAATACAGCTTCTCTTGGTATTTTTTTACAATACCGGTGTAGCCCTTTTCTTTGGTAGAAGGGTTTTGAAACTGAGCGAGCAAACTTGTGTCATCTAGGTGCAATGCCATAGTATAAAGGTAAATACTTGGACTGCTGTATTGGACAAAAGTTTAATGCACCGCTATTTATCGTCTTTCCAGCGCCATAGGTGAAGGCATGCATAAGTTCTGTAAGGACTCCAGGCTTTCGACCTTTCTAACATATCGATTTTTAGCTGCTTTTTATGGGTAGGATCTAAATTATAAAGCTTTGTCATGGCCTGTTGAATACCCAAATCGTCCACTGCAAAAACATCTTCCCTGCCAAGTGAAAACATTAGAAGCATTTCTACCGTCCATTTGCCAACGCCTTTTATTTGAGTAAGGAGTTCAACTATGGCTTCATTGGAAAGTTCTTGTATTTTTTTATCCGTGATTTTATGTTCAAGGCAAAAATTTGCCACTGCGTAGATGTAATTGATTTTCGCATAACTGATACCAATGCCTCTTAAGGTCTCTTCGGGCGTATCCAATACTTTTTGAAGCGTTGGCTTTTTAGCCGGATATAAGGCTACAAAACGGTCAAATATAATGGCTGCAACTTTAGTACTCAATTGCTGGCTAATAATACTTGCCATAAGCCTCAAAGGGATGTTTTTTTGTAATGAAAGCGCATGGCTATCCTTTTTTAGAATGCCTGCTAAAACCTTGTCTTTGCTTAAGTGTTTTTTATAGCTCATAGGAGCAAGTTACAACCCCTAAATTATCTTACAAAACCAATAAGAAGTAGTAGCTTAGTGTAAAATTTAAAGCACCATGCTTTCCCGCTTTTTTTCCCTGTTTTTACTTGCCTTTCTTTTTTCAAGTCAAACATTTGGACAAACTAAGACACCCGCAAATCTATCAGATGAAACTGCCATCAGAGCTTTACTTGCAGCGCAAACCAAGGCTTGGAATAACGGCGATTTAGTAAATTTTATGGAGGGTTACATCCCTTCAGATTCCTTACTCTTTGTTGGCAAATCGGGTCCTACGTATGGGTTTAATAATACACTCAACAATTATAAAAAAGGCTACCCTGATACGGCAGCAATGGGCAAGCTTACTTTTACCTTGCTTTCTTTATCGCCCATCGAAAAAAAGCATTACCGTGTTTTAGGAAAATGGGAATTGAAAAGAAGCAAAGGCGATGTAAGTGGCTATTTTACATTATTATTTGAAAAAATAAAAGGCAAATGGTTTGTAATACAAGACCATAGCAGTTAAATAAAAAAATAAAAATTACAACATGGCAATTATTATTATTGGTATTATCATCCTTGTAGCAGGCATGTTAATCCTAAAACAAAAAGAAGAATTCAATAAACTAGGTAAAGGCATTAGAGCTTTTGGTATTGTGCTCATTATTATTGGCGCATTCAATGCTTGTGTCAAACAAATTGATGCTGGACAAATTGGGGTTACAAGTTTATTTGGTAAAATATCTAATGAAGTACTTACAAGTGGATTAAGTTTTGTTAACCCGCTTGTAGATGTTTACACTGTAGATATTAAAACACTCAACTACACCATGAGCGGTGTTCATAACGAAGGTGAAAAAGAAGGAGACGATGCCATTCGTGTACTCACCGCCGATGGTCTAGAAGTAACCATTGACTTAACGGTTTTATACCGCGTAGTTGGTACAGAAGCCCCAAGGTTAATCAAAGAAACAGGCCTAGATTACAAAGATAAAATTGTAAGACCGCTAACAAGAACAAAAATTAGGGATAACGCTGTATACTTTACTGCCATTGACTTATACTCTACCAAGAGAGATCAATTTCAGAATAGAATATTTAGCAGTATCGAAGCAGATTTTAAAAAAAGAGGCTTGATATTAGAGCAGTTACTGCTAAGAAATATCACCCTACCTAATAACGTTAAAACTTCTATTGAAGAAAAAATTAAAGCAGAACAAGACGCTCAAAAAATGGAATTTGTACTACAAAAAGAAAAGCAAGAAGCAGAGCGTAAGCGTGTAGAAGCGCAAGGTATTGCAGACTACCAACGAATTATTAGCACTGGATTAAACGATAAGCAATTACAATACGAGCAAATACAAATGATGAAAGGACTTATCACTTCTCCTAATTCAAAAGTAATTGTAATGGGCAAAGGAAATACACCCGTAATTTTAGATAGCAAGGATAAATAATTATTCTTCGTTGTAATCGATAGGGTCTTTCCACTTATTGTATAGATACCAAAATAGCAATCCTGTGCTCAACAAAAGCCAGGTGTAAAAAATAACATTGGTAGTGGTAAAATTACTTTCCCAATAAGCGGCACCATACATAATGCCCGCGCATGAGTTAACGGCCATCCATAACAAAAACATGGATATGGTATTTACAATGCGGATTAAATATTTACGTATACCTGGTTCCATAGTATTAATCTAAACTTTGATTATTGGCAGCTGCCATTTTTAAGAGCCTGTCAAATTGCGCAGGGGTTAAATCATTGTAAAAGAAGTTAATTGGGTCAATAGGAATGCCCGATTTGTGCACTTCGTAATGCAGGTGCGGACCCGTACTTTTTCCTGAATTACCTACATAACCAATCACCTCGCCTCTTTTAACACGCTGTCCTACCTTAGCTTTTACGCGCACCATATGACCGTAAATTGTTTTATACCCATAGCCGTGATTTACAATTACATGGATTCCAAAGCCACTGGTGGTGAAACCTGATGTGGTTACTACGCCATCTGCAGTAGCATAAATAGGCGTTCCAATAGGTGCAGCAAAATCGAGTCCTTCGTGTGCCTTTCTGGTTTTATAAATGGGATCAATACGGTAACCAAAACCGGAAGCAATTCGGGATAATTTTTTATTGCTAATGGGCTGAATGGCCGGGATGGCAGCCAGTAGTTTTGCCTTATTTTTTACCATGCCAATCAGCTCATTAAAGGACTTGTTTTGGTATTCCATCCTCAGCGCTAGGCTATTGAGTTGATCAATTACGGTGTGCACTAAATCGGTAGAACCCATGCGCTGCACGAGTTGTACCTCTTTTTTTTGTTCCATATCCTTGATACGGGCACTATCTGCAACTGGCTCGGCTTCAAAAATAGAGCGGTACACGGTATTGTCTCTATTGGTGATTTCACCCATCTTTAATTCAAGCTGCTTGAGACGCTCCTCAATAACAGCATATCCCTCTTTTAGATCTTCGTTTTGTTGACGTAGTATTTTTTCTTTGGGGGAATCGATGTACTGAAAAGCAATGGCAAAAATGATGATTCCGGTAACAATAGAAGCTGCTATAAATCCAAACACCTGAAGGAGCCGAACCCGAAGGGGTGTCTCCAGCTTTTCGAACCGCAGGGTATGGGTATTATAGTAATATTTTATTTTGCGCATAGGGGTGTTGGTATCAATAGCTAAAGGCTCAATTCCTTACCTTTGGAGCTATAAAAATATAGAACAAAGATAGCCCGCTATCTAGTAAAATACGCATATTAAAATTTGAATCCTTTTATGATGACCAGTGCCGAGATAAGAAAAGAATTTCTAGCCTTTTTTGCTTCTAAAAAACACCAAATAGTTCCGTCTGCCCCAATCGTGGTAAAAAACGATCCTACCCTCTTGTTTACCAACGCCGGCATGAACCAGTTTAAAGACTATTTTTTAGGAAATCGAAAACCTGAATACAAGCGTATTGTAGATACCCAAAAATGTTTACGCGTAAGTGGTAAACACAATGATCTAGAAGAAGTGGGTGTAGACACCTACCACCATACAATGTTTGAAATGTTAGGTAACTGGAGCTTTGGAGATTATTTTAAAGATGAAGCCATTGCATGGAGCTGGGAGTTACTTACCGAAGTGTATAAAATTGACAAAGACCGTTTGTATGTTTCTGTTTTTAAAGGTGATGAATCGGAAGGTTTGCCAATGTCTACCATTGCATATGAAGCATGGAAAAAATTAGTGCCAGAAGACAAAATTATTTTCGGAAATAAAAAAGATAATTTCTGGGAAATGGGTGATACGGGTCCTTGCGGTCCATGTTCTGAAATTCATGTAGACTGCAGGTCCGATGAAGAAAGAAAATTAATTCCAGGTAGAGACCTTGTAAATAATGACCATCCGCAAGTGATAGAAATCTGGAACAATGTATTCATGCAATACAATCGTTTAAAAGATGGAACACTTGAACCACTTCCTGCAAAACACGTAGATACAGGTATGGGATTTGAACGTTTGGTACGTGTGCTACAAAGCAAGCAAAGTAATTATGATACCGATGTATTTAGCGGCACCATAGATGCAGTAGCTTCTATTACTGGAAAAGTATATGATAAATCAGACAGCAAAGAAGCGGTTGCGTTTAGAGTATTAGCAGATCATATTAGAGCTATATCATTTACCATTGCTGATGGTCAACTACCTTCTAATACGGGCGCTGGCTATGTGATTAGACGTATTTTACGAAGAGCTGTTCGTTATTATTATACCTATCTCGATTACAAACAACCTTTACTTTTTCAACTCGTTCCATTACTTGCCGCTCAGTTTGCAGAAGTGTTTCCTGAATTACATGCACAAGAAGCTTTTGTAACCAAAGTGGTAAAAGAAGAAGAAGATTCTTTTTTAAGAACCCTAGATAAGGGCCTAAAAAGAATTGATGAATTAATGAAAGCATCTGGTAGTAAAACCATTGAAGGTAAAGCTGCGTTTGAACTTTTTGATACCTACGGTTTCCCAATAGACCTTACCAGACTTATCGCGCAAGAAAATAATTTAGCGGTAGACGAAAATGGATTTGAAGCAGAAATGCAGCAGCAAAAAAATAGAAGTAGAGCTGCAACTGCTATAGATGCTGCTGATTGGATCGTTGTTAATGAAACAAACACTCAAACATTTACTGGCTATACAAACACCCAAGCAACAACCAAGGTTTCAAAGTATAGAAAAGTAACTGCTAAAGGAACAACAGGATTTCAAATTGTTTTAGATACCACTCCTTTTTATGCCGAAAGTGGCGGACAGGTTGGTGATACAGGAGTGCTTGAATTTAATGGTTCAAGCGTTGAAGTGATTGATACCAAAAAAGAAAATAACCTTGTTATTCATTTTACTAGCGAGCTTCCTGCTACTATAGAAGGAGCGGTAGTGGCAAAAGTGAATACGAATAACAGAAAAAATATTTCGGCACACCATAGTGCTACACACCTACTACACGCCGCTTTAAGACAGGTGCTAGGTAATCATGTGGCACAAAAAGGAAGCCTTGTAAATGCTGCACAACTTCGTTTCGACTTTTCTCACTTTGCAAAAGTGAGTGATGATGAAATGAAGCAAATAGAAAATATTGTCAACGAAAAAATTAGAGAAAATATTCCTGTAGTTATTAAAGAAATGACAAAAGACGAAGCTGTTGCTCTTGGCGCCATGGCTTTATTTGGAGAAAAATATGGCGATACCGTAAGGGTTGTTATTATGGATCCAAATTATTCTATCGAACTATGTGGCGGTACACATGTTGGCGGTACAGGGGAGTTGGGATTATTTAAATTAAAACATGAGTCTGCAGTTGCAGCAGGCGTTAGACGTATTGAAGCAGTATGTGGCGAAGGCGCTAACACACAAGTGAACGACGCATTAGCTGAACTTGAAACCATTAAAGAACTTGTAAAAAATACAAAAGAGCCTGTTAAAGCGGTACAACAAATGGTTGCCGATTTGCAGTCTTTAAAAAAGCGCATCGAATCGTATGAGGCGCTAGCACTTGTTGGTATCAAAAAAGAACTAGCATCAAAAGTGACACGCATGGGTGATACGCATTTTATTGGCGCCGTTGTAACGGTTGGTAACCCAGATGGCCTAAAAAAATTATGTACTGAACTGCAAGGAGATTATACAAACTTACTAGTAGTGCTCGCCGCTAATATAGAGGGTAAGGCATCTGTTGCAGTGCTAGTTGATGACACCTTACAAGCGAGCAAAGGAATGGAAGCCCAAAAGATTATTAAAGACCAAATTGCGCCGCTTATTAAAGGTGGTGGTGGTGGTCAAAAAGGGCTAGCAACCGCTGGTGGTCAGGATCCTAGCAATTTGACCGAGGTTATTGAATCTGTAAAGAATTTGTTAAACTAAACCCTAATTGAGCGTAAAAAAATATATTTGATACTATAAAACAACCAAAATTATGAGCAAAATTATTTCATTATTATCGGCTGCCTGTTTACTAGTAACAGCTGCTAAGGCACAAGAAGAAAAGAAAGTTGTCATTGTAAAAACAATGGACACAACCATCGTTCAGGGAAAGGCTGATGGCCCTCAAAAAATGACGGTGATTGTAGAAAATGGAAAAATTACAGTGAATGGTAAAACAATCGAAGGTGCTAATTTACCAGAAATGATGGGTAGTGTAAAAGGTATTCCAAAAGTGATGATGTTCAAATCGGATGATATGAATGCCCCACTTCCTAAACTAGAAGGGAAAGTGGGCGAACTAAAAATCGTAAAAGGCATGCCACTGGATATGAGCAAAATGGGTGAGGCTTTTGATTTTATTGCAAAATTGGATGATGGCCCAAAAATGGGTATCAGTATAGAAGACCTAACAGAAGGTTCTGGTGCTAAAGTATTAGAAGTTACAGAAGGTTCGCCAGCTGCAAAAGCAGGTATTGCAAAAAATGATGTCATTACATCTGTAGATGGTTCGTCTATTTGTGATGTAGCTACGCTTCAAGAAAAAGCCAGTGATTTAAAAGCAGGCGACGCCATCACCCTCAAATTAACACGTGACGGAAAGTCTAAAGAAGTGACTGTTAAAATTCCAAAAAAAGTAAAGAAGGCTAATATATAAGCATCTTAAGTGTGCGATAACCCGGTAACTAATCTTATTTTTGTTTGAGATGACCTCAAGCAATCAATACGAAGCAGTTATCGGGTTAGAAGTACACGCACAGCTAGCTACCAAAAGCAAGCTATTTTGCCCCGATGCCACAACCTTTGGCGCTGCACCCAATACCCACATCAGCCCTGTTACTATGGGGCATCCGGGTAGTCTTCCAAAAACCAATAAAAAAGCCGTTGAATTTGCCATTAAAATGGGACTTGCTTGTGGCTGTACCATTGTCAAAGAAAACTACTTTGCCAGAAAAAACTACTTCTATCCAGATCTTCCAAAAGGTTATCAGATTTCTCAACACACCACCCCTATTTGCGCAGGTGGTAACCTTCAAATTGCAGTAGAAGGTCAAAAGCGCCTAGTACAATTAAATAGAATACACCTAGAGGAAGACGCCGGAAAAAGCATTCACGATATAGATCCTGCCCATACCCTGATTGACTTAAATAGAGCGGGTACACCACTCATAGAAATTGTTACAGAGCCTGATTTATTTAGCGCCGATGAAGCATTTGCATATGTTACTGAAATTAGAAAACTAGTGCAGTGGCTAGGCGTTTGTGATGGAAATATGGAAGAAGGCTCACTAAGATGTGACGCCAATGTATCGGTACGATTAAAAGGTGAAAAAAAATTAGGTACTAAAGTAGAAGTAAAAAACTTGAACTCTATTCGCAACGTAAAAAAAGCCATTGAGTTTGAAATATCAAGAATGATTGAAGTGCTTGAAGCAGGTGGTACCATTACGCAGCAAACCAGAAGTTTTGACGCTTCCAACGATACAACATTTGCCATGCGCGATAAAGAAGAAGCAAATGATTACCGCTATTTTCCAGACCCTGATTTAGCGCCGTTTGTGTTAAGCGAAAGCTATATCGATGCAATAAAAATGGAGCTTCCTGTTTTACCGGCTGCTGTAGAAGAAAAATTAATGACACAGTTTCAACTGAGTGCTTACGATGCTGCACAGCTTTGTGATGCTTTAGCTACCGTTCAATATTTTGAAGCAGCCGCCACGCATACAAACAACTTTAAATCATTGGCCAATTGGATGCTAGGTCCCATTAAATCGTACTTGAATGAAGCAGGGCTAGATTATAAGAGCCTTGCGCTACAACCTGCTACACTAGCGGATCTTATTAAACTTATAGATGTTGGTCAATTAAATTTTTCAGTATCTGCATCAAAAATTTTACCTCAATTAGTAGATGGCAAAAAAACAAATGTTTTAGCAGTTGCCACTGAATTAAATGTACTACAAGTAAATGATTCAGATACCTTAGAAGCTTGGGTAGATGCTGCCATCGCTAGTATGCCAGATAAAGTAATTGAATACCAAAAAGGCAAAAAAGGACTGATCGGATTATTTATTGGAGCAGTTAAAAAAATAAGCAAAGGGCAGGCAGATCCAAATAAAGTAAGCGACATGCTCATCAATAAATTAAATAAATAATTATTAATCAATACATCAATCATGAAAAAAACAATTAGTGTATCTCTAATTGCAGTAACCCTTTTCTTTGGCTGTGCCGAAAAAAAATACGGTGGCTTTACCGTAAGTGGTAAGGTAAGTAACGGAGGAAGTCAAAAAATTTACTTGCAAGAATTACCTTTTGCAGGATCAGAGCCTCTGATACTTGACTCAG
>JAGNTI010000078.1 GCA_017987615.1 Sediminibacterium sp.
ATGGGGGTGGACTTGGCGATATGGGTCAGCACTATTTAGATCCTATTCAATATTTCTTAGGTAAAGATCATACCAGCCCAGTAAAAGTAGAAGTAGATGCAGATCAACAACACCCAGATGCTTGTGGTACTTTCCGAAAAATTATTTACACCTATGCCGATGGTTGTAAAATTATTTTAGATGGTGAAGCTAAAGATGAATCGGTAGCTTACATTGAGGGTCCAGAAGGCAAATTGTTTGCTGGCTTTAAATCAACCATACCTAATTTAAAAGAAAAGTTAGCGTTGCTGCCAGACCCTGTTCCTCAAGTAACTGACTTTTTAGAATCCGTAAAATACAGAACACCATTTGCACTCAATGAGTCCAATGGGCATAGGTCTTGTACCATTATTAACCTGGGTAAAATTGCGTTGCAGTTAGGACGCACATTAAATTTCAATCCTGAAACGCAAGAATTTATTGGTGATGACGAAGCCAATAAAATGATCAACCCACCTATGCGTGCGCCATGGGGCATTTAGTATTTTAAGTTATCGACAAATCAACCACTATGAAAAAAATATTTTCAGCTTTTATTATAGCAGCCTTTTTTTTAGTTAATACATGCAGTGTATTTGCGCAAGGCAATACTGCTTCTGTAGCGGCAACTGTTACAAAAATGCAGGCTTGGCAAAAAGCAGATTGGACATCGTTTTTTAATGTTTTTAATAGTACAGAAGCTGGTACGAATGCACCCCACGTAAAAGCGATGTATGAACTTGATGCTTTTTTACATGCAGCCTCAACAAATAAAGAGTTAGCCAATAAAGCAGCAAGTGTTGTAATTAGTGCGCTCGATCAACTTAAAGATGTGCAAGAAAAAAATATTTTAGTACGCTCTTATTTAATTGAAAGACTTGGTTATTTAGGGTCTGATAAAGCTGTAAAAACAATTGCAAGTTATATTGAGGTTCCAACACTTTCTGATGTAGCGGCTATGTCACTTGCTACGCTTCATACAAAAAAATCACTCGCTGCACTTGATGCTGCTTTAGCAAAAGCAACGCCTGCTGCAAAGCCTGCCATTGAAGCGGCTATCAAACATACAAAGCTTGTGTTGCCTGCAATACAGGCTATTGCATTAACACCCGCTAAAGCAGTTCATCCCGCGCAGAGGTTGCTCGATTTGCAAGATCAAATGGAAGTTGCAAATAGCCCAACGGCTCAAAAAGATATCATTATAGAAGCTGGCAAAGTAAATAAACTAGGTGCGCTTATGTTTGCCGCTAAATATTTAGAAACGCCATCGCTACAATCTGATGCAGCGCTTGTAGTTGCTAAGCTTGCACTTGCTAATCCAGATTTTAAAGGTCCGATGGTAAGGCCTGTTGTACAAAGAGCACTTGCTTTATTAAGAGGCGAGGATAGTGCTATTGTAGCTAATAAGTTAGCGTATCATATTAAGGCTATGCCATATGATTATGGTTTCGAAAATTTATTTAACGGAACGGATTTAACCGGATGGAAAGGCCTTGTTGCCAATCCTATTGCCCGCTCAAAAATGACCGCGCAACAACTGATTGATGCGCAATCAAAAGCAGATGAAAAAATAAAGTCCGACTGGGTGGTGAAAGATGGTCTTCTTGTTTTTACAGGGCATGGCGATAATTTATGTACGCAAAAACAGTTTGGCGATTTTGAACTTTTTGTAGATTGGAAAATCACCGAAAAAGGAGACGCGGGTATTTATTTACGCGGCACACCACAAGTACAAATTTGGGATACCAGTAGACGTGAAGTAGGCGCGCAGGTGGGTTCTGGCGGACTGTACAACAATCAAAAAAATGAGCGCCATCCAAAAGTGGTAGCAGATAATAAAATTGGTAGTTGGAACACTTTTCACATCATCATGCGCGGAGCGCAGGTAACGGTTTATTTAAATGGTGTGCTAGTAACAGATAAAGTGGTGTTAGAAAATTATTGGGACCGCACGCTCCCCATTTTTGTAAAAGAGCAAATTGAATTACAAGCGCACGGCACTTATGTTGCTTACCGCAATATCTATATTAGAGAGCTTCCTAGTAATGAGCCAACCAAACTTTCAGACTTGGAAAAGCAGCAAGGTTTTAAACAATTATTTGACGGGACCCATTTAGACAACTGGGTGGGTAATAAAGCCGGATATCTTTTGCAAGACGGTTCCATTATGGTGAATCCAAAAAGTGCAGGCGGCGGAAATTTATATACCAAAGACGAGTATTCCGATTTTGAATACCGTTTTGAGTTCCAATTAACCCCTGGTGCAAATAATGGGCTTGGCATTCGAGCGCCACTAACTGGCGATGCCGCTTATGTTGGTATGGAGCTACAAATACTGGATAATGAGGCGGACATCTATAAGAACTTGAAGCCTTACCAGTACCACGGCTCTATATATGGCGTTGTGCCGGCTAGAAGGGGCTTTCTAAGGCCTACCGGTGAGTGGAATGAGGAAGTTGTTGTGGTAAAGGGAACCCGTGTAAAAGTGATCTTAAATGGCGAAACAATTACAGATGCTGATATTAAAGAGGCTTCAATAAACGGAACAATGGATCATAATGATCACCCTGGGTTAAAGCGAACCTCAGGCCATATTGGCTTTTTAGGCCATGGAGACGTAGTTCGTTTTAGAAATATCAGGATACTGCCTCTATAATTTTCCTGTATACCCTTTATTTACCGGGAACGATTGCGTAGAAAAATAATCGTTTTTGGCGTAAAGATTGTCTAGATGGGTGTAGCATTGGGCTACGATTTTTAATAATTTAACGATTGCTAAATCAATTACGTATGCGTATGAAAAGTGTATGCCTATACCTGTTATTATTGGTAGGGTTACTAAATTTAAATCCTAATCTTTCTATTGCCCAAACCGGTAAGCTTGAAGTAAAAGGTAAAGTTACTTCTAACGACCTTCCTTTAGAAGGCGTAAGTGTGCGGGTTAAAGGCGGAAAAGAAGCAGGTACTGTTACCGATAAAAACGGTCAGTTCAAAATTGTATTACAAGATGGTAAAAGTAGTTTAACCTTTTCTTATGTAGGTTATTCCGATCAAACAGTTGCCGTTAACAATAAGTCTACCATCAATGTGTCTCTTATTTCTGCTGCTTCAGAAACAGAAGAAGTGGTTGTAATTGGATACCAAACGGTAAAACGCAAAAACGTATTAGCGTCTATTGCTAGTGTGAGTGCAAAAGATTTAAAAGATATTCCTGTTAACTCTGCTGCTGAGGCTTTAAATGGCCGTCTGGCAGGGGTAACTGCTTCAACTGCCGAAGGTTCTCCAGATGCAGATGTTAGAGTAAGGGTAAGAGGCGGTATGTCTATTACTGGTGATAACTCTCCATTATATATTGTGGATGGGGTTCAGGTTGAAAATGGATTATCTGCCATTGCGCCTCAAAATATTCAAACCATTGATGTTCTAAAAGACGCTGCTGCAACTGCTATTTATGGTGCACGTGGCGCGAATGGCGTTATTGTAATCACTACAAAAAGAGGTAAGCCTGGAAAATTACAAGTAAGTTATAATGGCTTTGTTGGCGTTAAGCAACTCGCTAAAAAACTAGGTGTTTTATCGCCAGCTGATTATGTTATGTATCAGTCAGAAAGATCAAGAGGATCAAGTACAGACAGTGCTTCTTTTGTTAGAAATTTTGGTACCACTTGGGATACTTTAAAAAATTATAACAATGTAAATGTTGTTGATTGGCAAGACGAAGTAATGGGCCGCACTGGTGTAGCACAAACGCATAATATTACTGCATCAGGTGGTGTTAAAAATTTAACTTACAATTTTGGGTATACCCGAAACGATGATAAGGCTGTTATTTTAAATTCTACTTATAAAAGAGACTTATTAAATTTTAGTGCTGATTACAAGTTCAGTAATAAATTAAAAGCCGCTTTAACAACGCGTTATACGCAAACCGAAGTAAATGGTGCAGGTGTATCCTCTGATCAAGGATCTTCTTTTTCAAGACTTCGTAACGCTGTTAAGTATAGACCTTTCTTATCTAGTAATCAAGATTTAGACGATCCAGATCCTTTAGCAGATCCGAACGTTGGTAATGGCCTTAACCTTATCAATCCTATTACACTTGCGGATGCTGAGTATAGAAGAAAGTCAACAACAGTTGGAAATATTGCCTTAAGCGTAACTTATAATATTGCTAAGAATTTAACTTTCAAATCTACCGTTGGTGTTGACCAATTTAAATTAGTGGATAGACAGTTTAGTGATTCTATTACGCCATATTCTATGATATCTGGTTCTAGAAAACCAATTGCACAACTTGATACGGCCATTCGTAAAACAATTACAAATTCAAACGTATTAACGTATTCAGTTAATAAGTACAAAGGCAAGCATGATTTTGACTTTTTAGTTGGACAAGAAACCTACGATTTTAGAACAGAATCATATACGCAACTGGTTAGAGGATTTGCAAATTTCACGACACCTGATAATGCTTTTGGCAATTTAGGTAATGGACTTTCATTTACGGGTTATCCTCGTGTAAATAAAACGAGATATACCAATATGTCGTTCTTTAGTAGAATCAATTATGCGTATCAAAATAAATACTACGTAACACTTAATGCAAGAGCTGACGGTGCTTCAAAATTTGCGCCAGGTAAGCAGTGGGGTGTTTTTCCTTCAGGATCTTTTGCTTGGAGAGCTAAAAACGAAAATTTCTTAAAAGACAATTCGTTTATTTCTGATCTTAAATTTAGAGCAGGGTATGGTAATGTTGGAAACAACCGAATCAACGACTATTTATTTTTAACAACTTTCAGAAACGATGGTGGCTTATACTACGGCATCAACAATCAAGCAATCAATGCGTATTACTCTGCTGGTTTAGTAAATGAAGCGCTTCAATGGGAGTCCAATGAGAGCAGAAACCTTGGTATGGATTTAAGCATTTTAAAAGATCGTATCACTCTATCTGTTGATGTTTATAATAACCAAGCGAAAAACTTGTTACTCAATGTGCCAATTGCTTCAACCTATGGTTATAGCACACAGTTACAAAACATTGGTAAAACATCTAACAAAGGTGTGGAAGTTCAATTAGGTGCTTTGATTGCCAAGAAAAAAGATTTTACTTGGAATGCAAACTTCAATATTTCATTTAATAAAAATCGTGTAGAAGCACTTGGTCAAAATCAAAATTTATTTTTCCCGGCAGCTAGCTGGGGTGTTTCAGGTCAGCCCACCGACTATATCGTAAGAATTGGAGATCCAGTAGGTGCGATGTGGGGTTTAATCAATGATGGTTTTTATGGCATCAATGATTTTGATTACAATACAACGACAAGCGTTTATACACTTAAGCCTGGCGTTGCTAATGCTTCTGGTGTTATTGGAACGGTGCAGCCGGGATCTATTAAGTTTAAAGATTTAGATGGAGATGGTGTGATAAATATGGATAAGGATAGAACCATCATAGGAAATCCTACTCCTAAATTTACAGGTGGTTTAGCACAGCAGTTTACCTACAAAAACTGGGACATGAGCTTATTCTTAAACTTTAGCTATGGCAATGATATTTACAATGCCAATAAAGTTGAGTTCACTAATGGTTATACGCCTAACTCAAACATGTTGGATATTATGGCTAACCGTTGGAAAGTAGTAACACCACAAGGTCAAACAGCGCAGTGGGTAAATGCTACTGGCCAGGTTATGGGTATTGCGCCTGGTGCTTTACAAGCATTAAATGCAAAAGCAACCATATGGCAGCCTATTAAATCTGCGGGTGCATTTTTCCCAAGTTCATGGGCAATTGAAGACGGTTCGTTTTTACGTGTCAACAACTTAACTGTGGGTTATAGTTTGCCAGTAAAAAGTTTAGTTAAGATGAAAATTTCTAAATTAAGATTTTATTTCACGGCTAATAACTTAGCTGTATTTACAAAATACACAGGGTATGATCCAGAAGTTAGTGTGCGTAATAGTCCACTTACACCTGGTTTAGATTATTCTGCATATCCAAAAAGCCGCAGTTTTATTTTTGGTGTAAATGCTAACTTTTAATTTTATAAAGCTACAGATATGAAAACGAAAAACTTATATAAATTAACACTATCGGTTGCAGCAATTGTATTGTTGTCATTTAATAGTTGTAATAAATTTTTAGATCAAAAACCAATTACAGACGTAAGTACGGATGTAGTATTTAGTGA
>JAGNTI010000079.1 GCA_017987615.1 Sediminibacterium sp.
TCGACAACCCAATCAGATGTATATAAAAAAGGCGTGCGGTACATGGGCATTACTACTTTTGAGGTAATGCCGGCCTTATTTTGGTATTTTGGGAGCGCTCCTACTACATCTCCAAGGCCGCCAGCCTTGGCCACCGGATAACATTCGGCACTGATATGAACCACTTCCATAGCGCTTATTATAGGTTTACATCTAATGTAAGCATTTATTCTATGCCTACAAATTCTAGTTTTACTTTTTCGGTACCTATTTTATTATTATTTTAGAGCCTACTAACAAATTAAACGATTGATATGAGTCAACCTAAACAACCCACCAACACCGGTGCTCTTGCAACCCTTGTCATGGTATTTTTCTTTTGGGGATTTATTGCTGCGTCAAACAGTATTTTTATCCCATTCTGTAAAACACATTTTAACCTGAATAACTTTCAGTCCCAACTGATAGGTTCTGCATTTTATGGAGCTTATTTTATTGGGTCATTATTCTTGTTTATTTTTTCCAACGTTTTAGGAAAAGACTTACTCAACAAAATTGGTTATAAAAAAGGCATCATTTACGGACTACTTATTTCGGTGGTTGGTGCTTTACTTATTATACCTTCTGCAAATGCAAATTCATTCCCTGCCATTTTAGCTTCCTTTTTTGTGGTAGCACTTGGATTTTCTTTGCAACAAACTGCAGCACAACCATTTGCTATTTCATTAGGTGATCCTTCAACGGGTTCACACCGTTTAAATTTAGGCGGAAGTATCAACTCATTAGGTACCACACTAGGACCTATTATTGTGAGCTTTTTCTTATTTGGAACAGCCGATAGTAAAGCGGCCGTTGTAACAGTTACCAACATTAATATCTTATACCTTATTGTGGCGGGTGTATTTGCTGCAGTTGCATTAATTTTTACGTTCTCTAATTTACCTGAAGGAAAAAATGATGAAGCGTTTGAAAAAGCAAACAAAGCATCTTCTTCTTTACTGATGATGACTTTAATCATTGGCGCTATCATTGTAGTAGGTCAATTAACAGAAGTGCCTAAACTTACTTTACTCCTTCTTTCATTAGTAGCGGTAGTAGGTATTTTATTTTATTCTAACGGCAGTGCTATTAAAAACAATGATGGCTGGGGCGCTATGAAATATCCTCAATTAATTTATGGCATGATTGGCATTTTCGTTTACGTAGGTGTTGAAGTAACCATCGATAATAATTTTGGTGCTTTATTAAAAATACCTGGTTATTTAACTGCCGAAGGTTTAGATGAAAGTGCTATTTCAAAATACATTTCACTATACTGGGGTAGCTTAATGATTGGTAGATGGACTGGCGCTATCAGTGTATTTAATTTAAAAGGAACCCTTAAAACAGTGATGATGATAGTGGTTCCATTTATTGCATTTGGCGTAGTACTTGGCGTTAGTCAAGTATATGGCAACGACGTAACTGACTTATTTGGTTATGCAGTATTTATTGCTGTTGCAGTAGCTGCCTTTTTCTATGGTCAAGAAAAGCCGGTTAAAACATTATTAGCTGTTTCTGTTCTTGCTGCTGCATGTATGATTGTTGGCGTATTCACAAACGGCATTATTTCTGTGTATGCATTTATGGCGGGTGGGCTTTGCTGCTCTGTAATGTGGCCTTGTATTTTCTCTTTAAGCGTTGGTGGTTTAGGAAAATACACCAGCCAAGGATCTGCATTTTTAATTATGATGATTTTAGGTGGTGCGATTATTCCTCCACTTCAAGGAACAATTGGAGATATGGATGCGGTAGGTATGCATAAATCATATTTATTAGCAGCAGCTGGATTTTTATTTTTAGCGTATTTAGCACTAAAACAAAAAGCAGTATTAAAAACACAAGGCATCGATTTTGATGCACAGGTAAGTGGAGGTCACTAGTTTGACTCCAATTGATTGAACGAAATTGAAACAAAAAACATGTTAAATAATACGAGCGCATTAGAGGCATTAGCAATAGGCATTGACATTGGTGGAACGGGTACTAAATTTGGTATTGTAGACCGCGTAGGAAATGTTTTATTTTCAAGTGAGATATCTACACGTAAACACACCGATGTAAATGATTTTATTGACGAACTCCATACTGAGCTTAGTAAATTAATTGACAATGTTGGCGGCACCGGCCGCATAAAAGGAATTGGCGTGGGCGCACCCAATGGAAACTATTATACAGGAACCATTGAGTACGCCCCCAACCTTCCTTGGAAGGGCATTATTCCACTTGCCCGCATGATGGAAGATAAATTTAAAATTCCCGTGGTATTAACCAATGATGCCAACGCGGCAGCTATTGGCGAAATGATGTATGGCGCTGCACAGGGCATGAAAGATTTTATCATGATTACCCTTGGTACTGGCGTAGGAAGTGGCATTGTTGCGAATGGAAAACTCGTGTATGGTCACGACGGTTTTGCTGGTGAATTAGGCCATACTACTATCATTCCAAATGGTAGATTACATGAAGGCACAGGCAAAAGAGGTTCTTTAGAATCGTATGCATCAGCAACTGGTGTTCGCTTAACCACACTTGAAATTTTAGAAAAAAGTACCGAGCCTAGTTCATTAAGATCAGTACCCTCCGATCAAATAGATTCTAAAAAAGTATATGAAGCCGCTATTGCAGGTGATGCAGTAGCTAAACAAATTTTTGAATCTACGGGCACTATATTAGGAGCTGCACTTGCTAATTTTGTTATGTTTTCAAGCCCAGAAGCCATCATCTTATTTGGCGGCTTAACAAAGGCTGGCGATTTGATTTTAAAGCCTACCAGAGAAAGTATGGAGGCCAACCTCATTCAAATTTTCCAAAACAAAGTGAAAATTTTAGTGAGCCACTTAAAAGAATCGGACGCTGCTATATTAGGTGCATCAGCACTTGCCTGGGATTTAAAGTAAGCAACTATAAATTATTAGCGAATCATAAATACGGCTGGCACTGGACGTTGCCCTTCTTTATCAGAAGGCTTAATGGTTTCTTTACCATTAACAAGTAAGCAACTACTTCCACCGCCATCTAAATTGATCGCTTCTACGCAACCAATTTGCTGCATAAGGCCTGCCATTTGAGGAAGTGTTAAACCATCTGCTCTTCCCGGAAAACGTCCTTCACAAACAAATAAAATAAGTTCATTATTAGCCGTATAACCAACAGCCGTTCGGGGATGTTTATCTGAAATGGCTTTGCCAGCAAATTTTAATTCTTCATTGTTGGTGATTTTGATGGCACCATCTTGCAATAAAACAGGACCACCTCCTATTGCTGTTTTTACTTTCCACTTTTTAAAATTTCCTTTAGAAAGCATTACGCTTGCAGGTACATCGGCAACCGAATCTTTAAACATAGGAATAACTGTTTGAGATGCATACACATTAGCATCTGCAGTATCGGTGTAAACCCATGCTACATCTGGCTTATTGGATTTTGAAATACCTAGTGCAGCACCATATACATGCCTATAGGTTAGCGTATCTTTTCCTTTACCAGGAAGTGAATGTAAATGATAGGATTTAATATCTCCATTATCCACCACCAAATTTAAATTTGAATTATGTGCAAATTCAAAGAAGGTTGCATTCATTACAACGAGTGGCTTTCCAGCTATAGAATCATAAAATTTTTGAGGCGTATAACGCTTGCCATTACCAACTGCAGTAGATAAAGCATGCGTTTTATCTTTTAAATCGAAACTGATATAATAAGCGATATTTAGTTTGCCGTCAATGGCATCGGTGGTTTTATATACGTGCATTGATGCTGGCAAAGGACCAAATTCGGCATCCACATTTTTCCAATTAACTTGTGCTACAACAGCGGTTGTAAATAGTGTGAGTACCAGCGCGTATATTATATTTTTCATAAGCTTTTTTCAGATAGCCATTTATCTTTACCCCACCCTTTTATCACGTGCTTTTCACTATGATACGATGAACGTACAAGTGGACCACTTTCTACATAATCAAAACCAATTTGATAACCAATCTCACGTAGTTCAGCAAACTCATCGGGGTGTACAAAACGTTGAACCGCTAAATGTTTTTTAGTGGGTTGTAAATATTGACCAAGGGTTAATACATCGCAACCAACATTCACCAAATCTTTCATGGATTGCACCACTTCCTCTTTGGTTTCACCAAGTCCAAGCATCATACCCGTTTTGGTGCGCATGCCCCCCTTTTTTAAGGTTTCGAGTACACCAAGTGAACGCTGGTATTTTGCTTGCACGCGCACTTGACGTGTGAGCCTTTCTACGGTTTCCATATTATGACTGATTACTTCGGGAGCGGCATCAATCAGGCGTTGTATTTGATCTGGAATACCTTTAAAATCAGGTATCAATGTTTCAAGTGTTGTGTCAGGGGTTAGAGCTTTTACAGCTCTAATGGTACTATACCAAATGCCAGAACCACCATCTTTTAATTCATCTCTATCTACACTCGTAATTACCGCATGTTTTACCTTCATTAGGTGAATGGCTTCTGCCACGCGCTGAGGTTCATCAAAATCTACGGGAGCTGGACGCCCGGTGGCCACCGCACAAAATCCGCAGCTACGGGTACACACATTACCGAGTATCATAAATGTTGCCGTTCCTTCACCCCAGCACTCGCCCATATTTGGACAGTTACCACTTTCGCAAATGGTATGAAGTTTATGGGTATCAACAAGCCCTCTAACGTGCTTGTAACTTTCGCCAATGGGCAGTTTTACACGTAACCAATTGGGCTTTTGTATTTTGGATGTTGTTGGATCTATTTTTGGGACAACGGGTAATTCTTGCATGAAATAGAAATTCTAAATGATTGCTTGGGATGCAAAAATAGGTCACTTTCGCTTACCAAATGTGACAGAAATATAGGCGTTAAAAAAGAGGCTTTTTTCGGTATTTAAGAGCATTACAGGCATCTTTTTAGAAAAATAAGTGGCTTTTAAACCCACCTCAAGTGCAGACACCAATTCATTATAGCGGCCATAGTCGAAACGAAGGGCTCCTTTTACGTGACCACCCGGAACAAACTGCATTTCATTAAATCCTTTACTAAAAGAACCTTTACCCAAAACAATGGTGGGGTCTAAAAAAAGTTGATCGTTGTTATCGTATTTAATTTCTTCTTGGCGCTGTGTTGCAGGATTTTGGATTTGTAAATAGTAAGGCTTTAATAAACCGGCGCTAATACCACCACCATAAATAGCAGAAACGGCTACGCCGTTTTTATTTCCTTTTCCACCAATTAATTTTTGTTGACCAATGCCAAATTTTACATCGTACAAATTATTTTGTTTGCCGTAAATATAATTGGACAAAATAATAAACCCTTGTGCCGAACTTGCTGTTGGGGTCTTTTCTTCTTTTGGATGTTTGTGCTCCCCTATTTCAATCCACCACAAATTTGTTTTTGTAATGGATTTGTATTTTCCTTTTTCATAAAAAACGCTCCAACCATCGGTATTAAAATGGATGCCTTGTGCAATTTGTTTTTGATATATTAAAGCGCCCTCTTCTTCTTGCTTAATGAGCTGATTTATTTTTTCACGACGCTCATTTTTTAAACGCAATTTTTCTTCCTGTGCTGGTGATAATTTTCGCTGCTGTGCTAAACCAGTACCCACAAAAAGAACGCATGCAAAAAGCACTGCTCCAATTTTTTGAAGGGTGTTAGCGATATTTACTATTTTCTTCACGCTCGTTTGATTAGTTCCTTGTAAATTTAAGGCAAAATTGAACCAATGACTGCACAAATTATTTATAAAACTAAGTTAAGAACTGAGGCTACACATCTACAAAGCGGCACCACCATCGAAACAGACGCCCCCACAGACAATCAGGGCAATGGCGAAAGGTTTTCTCCCACCGATTTAGTGGCCACAGCACTTGCTACCTGCATGGTAACCACCATGGGTATTAAAGCACAAAGCATGGGCATTGCACTGGATGGCACCACCGCAGATGCTACCAAAATTATGGTGAGCGACCCCCGCCGAATAGGCAAAATAGTTGTGCATATTAAATTCCCGGAAAGCCTACAGCTAGATGAAAAAACAAAAGAGATTTTGGAAAAAGTAGCAAGAACATGCCCTGTAGAAAGAACCCTGCACCCAGATGTGGAACTTGACTTAAGTTTTAGCTGGCCTGCGTAAAACACGGCTGCTCTAACGGCAAAAAGATTTCACAATAGCAAAAAAAA
>JAGNTI010000080.1 GCA_017987615.1 Sediminibacterium sp.
TATGAAAAAAATGTTCATTTTCTTTCTTTTGTTTTTTGCTATCCTCGCTGTTGAAGGACAGGCACAATCAAAGAAAATTACCGGTAAAGTATTGGACGAAGCCGGCGCTCCAATTAATGGCGCAACGGTAGCCGTTAAAAACTCTAAAGTTGTTGCGTTAAGTAATGACAAGGGTAATTTTTCTATTGATCTTCCTAGTGGTGCTACTACTATCGTTGTAACATTTGTAGGAATGGAAACATCGGAAGTGAATGTTTCAAAGAAAACTTCAGTTACTGTTTCTTTAAGATCAACTGCTTCTGCACTTGCAGACGTTGTTGTAATTGGATATGGTACTGTTAAAAAATCAGATCTAACTGGTTCCGCACAAAGACTTAACCGCGAAGAAATCATGCGTGATAATCCTGGAAATATATTACAGGCTATGCAAGGTAAATTGGCTGGTGTAAATGTTACTCAAAACGATGGTGCTCCAGGTGCTGGTCTTAGTATCAGAATTCGTGGATCTAATTCATTTTTAGGTGGAACAGAGCCTTTGTACGTTATTGATGGTGTGCCATTCAACAATAGTAGTAGTGGTACAACGCCAGAATCTTTAGGTGGCGATGAAAAACAAACACTCAATGCACTTGCTTTTTTAAACCCGAACGATATTGAGTCTATAGATGTTTTAAAAGATGCATCTGCTACGGCTATCTATGGTTCTCGTGGTGCTAATGGTGTAGTGTTAATTACAACTAGAAAAGGTAAGATTGGAAAAGATAAGGTTGAGCTAAATGTAACAATGGGTTTAGCAGAGGTTTCTAAAAAAATGAGAATGCTTAATCCTATGGAGTATGCAAATTTTCAAAACCTAGCATTTCAGAATGCAAACAAATATGATGGCACTAATTATTCTTTGTTATTCCCTAATCCTTCTGCGTATGAAAATGATAAGAATAATTGGCAGGATAGAATATTTAGACAAGCACTCACTCAAAACTATACATTAAACGTTTCTGGCGCTTCTGATGCAGGTAGCCACAATTTTACGTTTGGTTATGTAGATCAAGAAGGGGTGATTCTAACTTCTGGTTATAAAAAAATAAACCTCAGTTTTAATTTAAATAGAAATATCAATAAAACTTTTCGCATAGGTACAAGTAATTCTATTTCGAATTCTACAACAAGAGGTGTTAAAACTGGTACAGACAAATCTGATGCTGCAAGTGCTGGGGTAGTTCGTTCTGCGTTAACATACCCTGCTACCATTAGTATTTTAGATGAGTATGATGGACTTGGTGATGATTTTATTACCAACCCATATATATATGTGAACGATGTTTTAAATAGGGTTACTGCTACTAATATTTTTTCATCTAACTTTTTAGAAGCTACGCTACATAAAAATTTAAAGTTCAGACAAAATATTGGATTTAATTATGGAGCAAATACAAGGGATCAATATTATCCTAGAACTGTATTTGAAGGATTTGCTTCTAAAGGATGGGGTTTAAAATCAGATAATAATTGGTCTAGTATTGTTTCTGAAAGTATCCTAACGTATAATAAAAAAGTAGACAATCATAGTTTTACTGCTACTGCTGCTTCGACTTTTGAGCAAAATATGGGTAATTCTAAACGTGCAGAAGCTAAAACTTTTCCGAATGATCTTTTAATGAATGAAAACCTACAAGCGGCAGAACAAATTTTGCCAATTGTAACCAATAAGTATCAATCTAATTTAGTGTCTGTGTTAGGTCGTTTAAATTATACCTATGCCGACAAGTATATTTTATCTGTATCACACAGAAATGATGGGTCAAGCAAATTTGGTAAAGATAATAAGTGGGCTGCGTTTTCTTCGGCAGGTCTTGCTTGGAAATTGCACAAAGAGTCTTTCATCAATAAAATTGATGCCATTAGTGAGTTAACATTAAGAGCAAGCTATGGTCAAACTGGTAATCAGGGTATTGGCTCTTATGCTTCTTTATCTAAACTAGCTATTTACAATTATACGTTTAATGGTGCTGTACAAACTGGATTAGCGGATGACGTGTATGCAGGTCCAGCTAATGCGCAACTTAAATGGGAAACTACCAATGCGTATAATGCTGGTTTGGATTTAGGTTTATTTAATGGACGCATCAATGCGCATGTTGATGTTTACTTAAAACGCACCAACGACTTATTGCAATACATTACTACACCTGCATCTACAGGGTTTCAACGTCAATTAAGAAACTCTGGTTCGGTTGAAAATAAGGGTTTAGAAATTGCGATGGATGCAACTGTTATTAATAAAAAAGATTTCCAATGGAAAACTAATTTCAATATTTCTTTTAATAGAAATAAAATTATTTCATTGGGTGGCGATGTTAAAGAACAATTTGCAAGTAATATTTCTACACGTGATGCTCCATTTATTCAGCGTGCAGGATTGCCTATTGGAACTTTATATGGTTACGTAGAAGATGGTTATTTTGATAATGAGGCTGAAGTGAGAAATTCATTGGTATTTAACGGGCAGCCATTAAATATCATTAGACGTATGATTGGTGAAGTGAAGTATAGAAATTTCGACAACGATCCAAGCTCTATTTCTGTTACTGATCGTGTTGTTATTGGAGATGTAAATCCAGATTATACATTTGGTATTACCAATAACTTCAAGTACAAGAGTTTTGATTTAAGTGTATTTATTAATGGTGTTCAGGGTAACGATATTGTGAATATGAATAGTGTTTGGAATGCTAATATTGGTACTTCTAAAAATGTAACATTAGATATGTTTAATGGTGCATGGAAAGAAGGTGCTGATAATTCCAATGCATTGGCGCCAAAACCTATTAGACAGTTTTGGAGAACATTGCCATTTACTAGAAGATTTATTGAGGACGGCAGTTTTGTTCGTATCAAGAATATCAATCTTGGCTATACGCTTCCTGGTAAATTGGTTAAGGGCATTAACGCCATTAAAGTTTCTTTGGGTGTAAACAACCTGTACACTTTTACAAAGTATACTGGCTTTGATCCTGAAATAAATAGTTATGGTGATAATCCTGCATTGTTTGGTGTAGACTTAGGAGGTTTCCCTAATTCAAGAACCTACACTTTTGTGATTAAATGCAACTTTTAAATTTTTATAAAACTCATTATATGAAAATTAATAAATTAAATACCTGGAAAATTTTATTACCAGTGTTAATATTTTCAGCCTTCTCTTGTCAGAAGGTTTTAGAAGAAAAGCCGCTTTCTTTTTTATCTCCAGAAAATTTCTATAAGAACGAGGCAGATGCTAAAGCAGCAATCAATGCGGTGTATGGTGCGCTATACACTTACGACTTGTATTTGCAGCCTATGTGGAATTTAACCATGTTAGACGATGATCATGTGTCAGGAGCCGATTGGTTTTTGGGTACATCAGGTGCTGGTAACCCTCAAGGATACTGGGGTGTGGATGGTCCATGGGTAGGTTGTTATTCAGTAATTGCTAGAGCAAACACTGTTTTAGAAAATGTTGCTGCTATAAATACCAATATAGATCCTACAGTAAAAAATAGAATTTTAGGCGAAGCTTATTTTTTTAGAGGCTGGGCTTATTTTCAATTGGTACAGTTGTATGGTGGCGTACCTATTCGCTTAAAATCTTTATCCTTAGATCCAACAGCGAGTATTGCTAGATCTTCGGTTGCAGATGTGTACAAGCAAGTAATTGCAGATTTTAAAAGTGCTGAAACTAATTTGTTGCCAGCAAAAGATCCAAAAGCTGGCGAGGTAGGAAGGGTTACACGTGGCGTTGCAAAAGGTTTCTTGGCAAAAACATACATGACTATGGCGTCAGGTGCAGCAACTGGTAACGTAAGCGTAAGAGGTGGCAGCAATAATGCCATGTATACCTATGCAAAAACGGTAGTAGCTGGACATGAAAATATTTCTTCAAAAGATTATTACACTTTAGCTAGAGACAAGGCACTTGAAGTTATAGCGAGTAATGAATATTCTTTATATACCAATTGGACTGATTTATGGAATAAAGCAGGTAGAAATAAAACAGAACATATGTGGCAGCTACAGGCTTTAGGTGGTTCGCTTTTTGTAAATGAACTGCATAACTATATGTCTGCATTTTCAACCTTTGGTAGAGGTGCTATGTGGTTTACCAACAACCATTATAAAGATTATGATACTACCGATGTTCGTGTGTTAAATGGGGTTGTACACAATTACGAAATGAACAATGCCGCTAAAACTAAATATTTCTATCCTTCATGGCAAGCGTATAATTATAAGGTTGTAAATGGGGCTACTTGGGCAAATAATGGCACTACCGATGATCGTGCATATACAGTCAAATATAGTGACGTAGCAGATCCTACTGTTTCCAAAAGTGACGCTCATTTTTCAATGATTCGTTTTTCTGAAATGCATTTGATTGTTGCCGAAGCAGATAATGAAATCAATAATGGTCCGTCTGCTCAGGCTTATACTGCATTAAATACAATACGTACTAGAGCAAAAGCGCAAACAGCGCCGGCTAATTTAACAAGAGATGAATTTAGAAGTTTTGTGCTTGCTGAAAGAGCGAGAGAGTTTGTTTTTGAAGGTATTAGAAGATACGATTTAATGCGCTGGGGTATTTATTTACAAGTAATGAATAAAATAGGCATTGGTCAAAATAATATTACTAAAGTGAGAAACTCACGTAATTTATTGTTACCAATTCCTCAAAGTGAACTTAACTCAAATACATTAATACCTGCTAATAACCCTGGTTGGTAAAATCAAATAAAACTTAATCTTATGTATACGAATACTATTTTAAAATCACTAAAGCAAAATGCGCTAGGCTGCATTGCTTTTTGTTCGATGCTACTTATGTTTTCTTGCAAAAAAGACAATTATGTAGATTATTCTACTAAGCCAAGCACTTTGCCGCCAACGATTAATGCGGTAACAGATTTAAACAATAGGGCTCTGGCGGTTTCTTCTGTTGTTTATGGTGATTGGATCATCATTAAAGGTCAAAATTTAGCTACAACGCTTAAAGTAGAATTTAGCAATGTAGCTGCTGCAGATTCATTATTTAGTTCAGATGATACAACTGTTACTGTTAAAATCCCTTCTAATTTACCTGATCCGGTTAACAACCCAATTAAGGTGACTACTAAATATGGAACGGCGGTGTATAATTTTAAAATTTTACAACCGGCCCCAGTAATTACTTCATTTACACCAGGAGCTGGAGGTGCAGGAACAGAAGTAACACTTACTGGCGATTACTTTTCAGGTGTTACTGGTGTTAAATTAAATACCACAAGTTTGGCGATTGTTTCAAGTTCTAAAACTCAAATTAAGGTTACCATTCCTTCCACAATTACAGGAGGCTACTTTTTTGTAACAACACCATCAGGGACAACAAAAGCCCCAATTTCTTATGGTTTGGGATATGTAATTTATGCAGATGCTTTAACAACAGGATGGTCTAATACATCATATAGTACTACTGCAACATTAACCAATACGCTTAATGTACTTAGAGGAACCAATTCAGTTAAAACAAAATATAACGTTGGTTTTGGTGGCTTTAGATTAACCAAGGCGGCGCCTGCAATTAGCACTGCTGGATATTCTGCCATTAAATTTTCTGTGTATGGTAGTACCAATTCTGGAGGATTTAAAATAAGGGTTATTTTAAATGGTAGTTCTGCTGTAACCTATACACTAACACTGCCTACAACGCTTGGCGTATGGACGCAAGTAGAAGTTCCATTATCAAGCATTGGAAATCCAGCGACCATCTCTTCTATAGAATTAAAAGAGTATAGTGGTAAAATATTTGAAGTATTTTTTGATGATATTGGACTCTTTTAAATAAAAGTCCAATGCTTCATTTATACCGGAATGGTTTGTCTTTATTGTTTGTGTTGAGCATTAATTTTTTGCAGGCGCAAACATGTTCAGACCCTTTAGCAACTACTTTAACGCAAAAGCTGTATAGTCATCTTTACCAATTAAAAGATGAGTATACAATTTTTGGGCACCAAGACGCCATGGCCTATGGCGTTGGGTGGCGAGGTATAGCAGGTAAAAGCGATATACATGATGTTGTTCAGGATTACCCGGGCTTATATGGTTTTGATATTGCCAATATTGAGCTAGGCATGTCAAAAAATATTGATGGGGTTCCTTTTAAAGACATCAGAT
>JAGNTI010000081.1 GCA_017987615.1 Sediminibacterium sp.
CCGCACTCAAAAACACTGGGTTGAATTTCACCTTGTATCGAATTCACCAACCAAATATTTGCATATTTAGATGGATCCCAATTTGATAATGTGCCAAGCTTTCCACCTTCTAAGTCTACATCTATATTTTGATAATAACTATTGATACGGTCTATACCACTTGTTTTACCACCATCTGGCGTGCGCGTAGCCAAGCAAAATTGAATGCGGGTATCAACACCTTTAGGGTCGGTACTATACATACCCAAATGTGCAAATGCTTTATTTAATTCTGCTACTGCATCTATAATCATTTGATCGGTAATAGCAGATGCGTTTTGATTGACAATATGAAAGACTACAGGGATTGTTACAACAGGCACAGATGTTGGTGCAACCACTACATTATTATTACCGTCATTATTGACTGAGATGCGAATGCTTCTTTGTCCAGAAGCTTGAAGCACCCACGCTCTAATTTTTTCATTCATCACATTTTCTTTGGAAACATAGAGCGGGTCTTTACGAAGTAGTTGTTGAAACATATCGGCTCCGCACCGAGGCGCTTCAAATATTTGCTGACCAAAAGAGGCGAGCGTGAAAAAGATAAAACCACATACCAACAAAAATCTTTGCATCATATTTTCAATACAGTTTAATGTGTAGCCCGCTATTGCTTAAATAACACGCTACTACTTGCAAATTCATAAAAATAACTGACACAAATCGTTAAATTTATTTAAGAAGCATGTTAATATTAAGGAATTTATGGTTAATATTAAATAATTATTTTTGTTAAAATAGAGGTAGATTTAACTACGATTTGCTTGTAAGGATAATTTTCAATGATTCACACTGAAAACCTTTTATATGAAACTACTTCAAACACAAATAACACAGAGCCCAAATAGCTATATTTCTGTGTTAGAAAGAGATGAGCCACAATTTATGGCTCCATTTCATGCCCACCCCGAATTAGAACTTGTATGGGTAAAAGAAAGTCATGGAAAGCGCATTATTGGTGATAAAATAGAGGCATTTAAGGAAGATGACATGGTTTTTATTGGCGAAAACCTTCCACATGTATGGCTCAACGACGAAACCTATTACAATGGGCAACAAAACCACAAAGCAAAAGCCATCGTGGTGTACTTTAATAAAAATTTATTCGGATCTGATTTTTACGAATTAGATGAAGCCAGTAATATCAAAGCCTTATTTGAAAAAGCAAAAAGAGGTATTAAAATAGGCGATGACACCAGAAAAAAAATTGGTGCTAAACTAGAAAAGATGGTAGCGCAAAAAGATTTTGAGCGCGTTATTGGACTTTTTGAAGTGCTACATTTAATTTCTACTGCAAAAGACAATGAACTTATCACTACCGAAGGCTATACGAAGCCAGTAAGTAAAGATGGTACTGATAGGCTTGCCAGCGTGTATAAATATGTACATGAAAATTTCAAACAACCTATTTCATTAAATCAAGTAGCAGAGCTTGCTAATTTAACGCCACAATCTTTTTGCAGATTATTTAAAAAACGTAACAAGAAAAAATTTGTTGAATATTTAAATGATATGCGCATTGCACAAGCTTGTAAATATTTAATTGAAACAGACTGGAGTATCTCTGAAGTAGCCTATGCATGCGGCTATAAGTCGGTTTCCAATTTTAATAAACTATTTAAAGAAACAAAAAACTGTTGCCCTAAAGCTTTTAGAGTGCAGTTTGATAAATAGTACTCATTCGAAATACTTTTTCGAAAACATTTTTCAATCCGTTTGTTCAAAAAAAATAGCCGCTCTTACGAGCGGCTATTTTTTTGCATAAAAATTTTCGTAGATCAATTACTTATCCCAGAAAATTTTATTAGTTGCTTTATCATTAGCGCTAACAGCAGCGTAGTTCGCTTTGTTATACACGTTTTCTGAAGAAGGATACGCCCATCTTGTAGGCGGAGCTACGTTTGTTGGAGTTGCATCATCATTCCAGAATTTGATAGCTGGTAAATCTGTTCTTCTAACTTCAGCCCAGTTTTCAAATGGTTGAATTACATTGTAATGTAACCAACGTTGATTTGAAATAAGTGCTTGTCTTGCAGCAGTTGTTGTTGCAAGATCCCAGTTAATACCTGCAGCAGTTTGGTACGCTGTTACTTGAGCAGCAGTGTAAGGCACTACAGCAGGGCTGGTTGTGTTAGTAGTTAATTTACGAATATTGTAATAGTACTCTGTAGATTGCTCGATACCTTTATTGTAAGCATCTTTAGCAGCTGTTAAATTACCAGCTTTTAAATGTGCTTCCGCTAAATGGAATGATACTTCTGCAGCGTTAATTAAAATACCAGGGAAGAACAAGTTTCTACTTGTAGTAGAACGGTTGTACATCGATACGGTATTTGTTAAAATTAAAGCGTCTGTAACAGCAGCTGAAGCCATTTGGTCGATACCTTTATATACACCAGCAGCTTTATCTCCTGGCTCAAATAATACAGGTAAACGTGGATCGCCATTTGTTAACATATGGTTGATCATTGTTGCACCAGCAAGGTTACCATTCCAATCTTCTAAACCACCTTGGAAGTTGCTACCAGCAACTGGTGTGTTTAAGCTAAATACATTGATTTGAACGTTTTCTGCATTTGAACTTACTAATGGGAATGTTGCAGGAGCAGCAGCCATTGCAGCAATTTCAGAAGCAGCTCTTGCACCTAATTCTGAAGAACCAGATACACGCGTAAGCATTCTTAAACGAAGTGAATTACAGTATCTAGTCCAATGCGTTTTGTTACCCTTTAAGATAAAATCTTGAGTATTAAACGCTGTTTGGATAGCAGCTGGAATTGTTAAGCTGTTTAACTCTGTAGAGAAAGCTTTTAAATCATCTAACATTTTAGTGTAGATGTCTTGTGCTTTGTCATACTTAGGTAAAGAAGCTAAATAATCTCCACCGTTGGCACTTAACATACCAGCACCAGACCAAGGAAGATCTCCATGAACGTCTACCATTTTCTGTGTGTAATCATAGAAATAGATAGTAGCAGCGATCATAAAAATTCTTCTCTCTGCTTGGTCAGCAGGAGATAAAGCTTTGTTGATTTTTACTAACTCTTTGTACTGAGACAAAAAGTTGTAATAAGAATTCCAATGATCAGAAACAGCACCACCACCAGGGATGTACTGACCTGTTGCATTAGACCAACCCACAGACTGTGTGTAGCGGTTGTTGGTAATTCTTTGAACCACAAAGTAGTTCCAGTAACCTGGCATGATATAGCCAAGGTTTGAGTTCACGAATCCAGAAAATTGCTTCTCTACAGAAGATACCGCAATTTTAGAAGGATCGGTATAGCTATCAGCGAAGTCAGCTTTCTTACAAGAAGAAACAACTAGCGCAACTGCTAAACTTGAAATGAATAATATTTTTTTCATATAATTTATTTAAAATTTTCAGAGAAATGTAAACCTTAGAATGAAGCTCTTAACATAACACCAAAGCTTCTAGTTGAAGGGTTACCACCGGCATTGGTTAGGTTTTGAGCCCAACGTGAACCTGCAGTAGTTTGCTCCGCATCTAAGTGTTTAAGTGTACGATAGATATAAAATAAGTTACGTCCAAATACAGAGAACTGTAATTTTTTCGCACCAATCATGCTAGCAACTTTGCTTGGCATGTTATATCCAATTGTAATTTCTCTCATCTTAACATATGAATTCTCTACGATGTATAAATCATAACGAGATGAACTGTACTGAGGACCACCCCAGTTGTAGGTATTCCAGAAATAATAAGATTGAGGAACAATGTTATCATTTTTAGAACCGTCAGCTTTAACACCAGGTAATAACATACCATCGTTAAATACTTTTTCGCCTTGAGGACCTGCAGCAGCATTGGTTTGTACATACTTACCAGACGTTTTGTCTTTGTAGTAAGATAAACCACCGCTTTCTTTATCCATAAACTGTAAGCTCTCTTCTAATAAACCACGGCTAATCATCCAGTTAATACCAGTTGGCATAACATAACCACCATAACGGAAGTCGATCATCGCGTCAAAAGTAAAGTTCTTGTATTTAACAGTGTTAAACCAACCACCAATTAATTTTGGCATTGCGTTACCCACTTTGTACATTTTATCAGGATCAACCGCATAGATACCGTCAGGATTTACGATTTGCTCACCTTTAGCATTTGTTTTTACAGGGTGTGCGTAAAAATCTCCCATTGGTTGACCAACAACAGATTTTAATTGAGCAGCGTTACCATCATAATCAGCGTGCAATAACTCAGTTAAACCTGGTGCTAATTGCTCTACTTTATTTTGGTTTTGTGCTAAGTTGATTCCAGTTTCCCAGCTAAAGTTTGCTTTTTTGATTGGGAAGCCGCTAATCGTAACTTCAAGACCCGTATTTCTAAGGGTACCTACGTTAGCTAAAATTGAAGTAGCTCCTGAAGTTGCTGGTAATGATAGAGGTAGAATTTGATCTACGATTTGTGCATTATAGTAGCTCGCTTCAAAAGTTACACGATTGTTGAACAATCTTGTTTCAATACCAAATTCAAACTCTTTCTTTTGCTCTGGTCTGATTGCATCATTACCAAAGTTAGAAGGAATGTTTGTATATAATACTGGGTTACCACCTTGGCTACCTAATGTATTTTGACCATACGCAACGTTAGCTAAGTAAGCATCAGGGAAGTTACCCACGATACCCCATGAACCACGTACTTTACCATATGATAACCATGATGGCATTTTAAGCGCGTCAGAGAAGATATAACTTGTATTAACAGAAGGGTATGCAAAACTATTGTTATTAGGATTCATAGTAGAAGTACGGTCTCTACGAACAGTAGCTTCTAAGAACCAATAATCTTTGTAGTTAGCATTGAAAGTACCAATGAAGGCATCTTTAGTGATTGACATACGAGAAGATCCTTGACCAGGTACGTTCATTGACGCAGCGATGTCATATAAATTTTCTGTACTTAAACCACCAGAAGTACCACGTGTAATACGCAACATACTTTCGTCTGTAGCAGTATAACCACCAAGTGCACTCACTTCTAAATCGTTGTTGATTTTTTTAGTGTAGGTTAATAACGCATCACCATATAATGTGGTGTTTTGTGTTTGACCTAAACCAAAGTAACCAGAGTTACCAAACGCTAAAGGAACTTCATTTGGTTGTCTAGTTTCATCTTTAGCAGAAGTAAAGTCTGTAGCGATACGCGTACGTAACTTTAAATCAGGTAAGATTGAATAGTTGTTAGTCATGCTCGCAATTACACGGTTACTCACCTCTAATAATTGGTGCATTTTTACACGGTATGCATAATCAGCGATATCACCTTTAAAGCCACCACCAGCGGTAAAAATATTTTCTGCAGGTGTAGCACTTTGTTGAGTACCAGTGCGGTATCTGTAACCTTTAGAAGTTACTGCTTTATTCATGTACCACTCACCATTATCAAAACGACCAATCATACCCGTAAAGTTGTTGATCATACGATCAATAGAGTAAGGACGGTTGTTGATAGTTTGGTTGATATAGTTAACCATTACATCAGTAGTAAACTTAGGAGAAAGTCTGAAGCTTGTATTCAAGTTCATGGTGTTTTTCTCGCTACCAGAATTCATACTGATACCTTCGTTTGCTTGTCTAGTTAAAGAAAAACGAATGCTCGCATTGTCAGTTGCTTTAGAAACCGCAACGTTGATGCTTGAGTTTGTTGCTGTTTGGAATAAACCAGCATAGTTATCAGGTTGAGCAGAGTAAGGGATGATACGGTTGTCCCAAGTTAAAATAGGTTGACCATCAAATTTAGGACCGTAGTTGATACTATAGTTTAATAAACTTCTAGTTTCTTTAATACCATCACCATTTAAATCGTGATAGATGAAACCAGCATCATCTTGTCCGCCATTGTTAATTACATTTGAAATACCATAACCACGAACGTTTTGATATCTTGGTAAGTAAGCAATTTTATCAATGCTATAGTTTGTAGAAACGTCTACACCTAAGCCTTTTCTATTTTTGCTTGCTTGTTTTGTAGTAACTAAAACCACACCGTTTACAGCTTCAGAACCATAAAGCGCTGCAGCAGATGCACCTTTTAAGATAGAGATGTTTTCGATATCTTCTGTTTGAAGATCCAATAAACCATTACCTCTTAAACGTTG
>JAGNTI010000082.1:0-1927 GCA_017987615.1 Sediminibacterium sp.
GGGATATCAAAACGGTTGCTATTATAACCACCTAAATCACAATTTTCTAAAAACTGCTTCACTTCATTGGCAATTTGCTTAAAGGTTGGCGCGTCTTTTACCATCTCGTCAGAAATACCATGCACAGCAGACGCTCCTGCTGGAATTGGCATAAGTGGATTTACCAATTTACGCTTAACAACTTTTGATCCATCCGGACTGATTTTTACAATGGCAATTTCTACAATTCTGTCTGTACTTACGGTAACGCCCGTTGTTTCTAAATCAATAAATGCGATGGGTCTTGTTAATTGCAATTTCATAATCGGTGTTAAATTAAAGTTGGGGCAAAGGAAGGTAAATCAATTCCATCATAATTACCACTACTCATTAATACTAAATTGGTATTTGAATAATCTTGTTTACGTAACCATTGTTCTAATGCCGTTTTATCTGTCATCACAAGTAGTCCATTTTTATCAAACCCTTCTACCACATAGCTTTCAGGAAGTTCAGGAAGACCTTTAATTTGTAGTGCATGTTTCGAATAAAATACAACAGCGGTATCTGTTTTTTCTAGCGCCCCTTTATACTGATGCATAAATTCTTTGTTGAGGCTACTATAGGTATGTAGTTCTAATACACCTATTAATTTTCTAGAAGGAAACTGTTGTTTTACTGCCTCAATGGTGGCAATAACCTTACTTGGCGCATGCGCAAAATCTCTGTATATATTACAGTGTTCATTGTTTGCTAACAGCTCGAGTCTTTTAGAAGCACCAGTAAAATTAGCCATAGCATGCACAAAATCTTGTGCAGTAATGCCTAATTCAGTACAAGCATAATAAGCTGCTTGCATATTAAGTAAATTATGATCGCCAAAAACACTGAGTGGACCTTCTGCCCCATCTAAAGTAATATAGGTTTGACCATTTGTAATTTGATGCGCAGGCACTTTGTACGGAATATATCTGATGTTGTCACGTTTATTAGATAGCACCAACTTGTTTAGTACTTCATCCGTTTCGTTGTAAATGAGTACGCCGCCCGCTTCAATTTTATTCATGAATATTACAAACTGTTCCAAATAAAATTCAAAAGTTGGAAACACATTGATATGATCCCAGGCAATCCCTGTTAAAATAGCCACATGCGGAAACAAAAAGTGAAACTTAGGTTGTCTGAGCAGTGCACTTGCTAAATATTCATCCCCCTCACAAACAATGGTTGGGGCATTGGTAACTTTAACAGACTGATCAAAACCTGCAAGTTTTGCGCCCACTAAGTAATCAAAGTCTTGATGGCATGTTTTGAGTACATGCATAATCATACTGGTAGTGGTGGTTTTGCCATGGCTTCCACCCACAACCACCCGCTTCTTTTGCTGGCTTTCGTGGAAAATATACTCAGGAAAAGAATAAATAGATAAACCTAGTTCCTGCGCTTTTATCAGTTCTGGATTATCAGCTTTGGCGTGCATCCCCAATATAACCGCGTCCAAATCTGAGGTTATAAGGTCCGGCTGCCAACCAAAAGCACTGGGTAACAAGCCTTTATCTCTTAAATGCGTGAGTGCTGGTTCAAAAATTTCGTCGTCGGTACCGGTAACTTGGTACCCCTTACCCTGTAATGCAATGGCCAATTGATGCATGACACTCCCCCCAATAGATATAAAATGAACCTTCATACTAAAAAATTAAACTTTTCGTTAATATATTTAACAGATCTATATCTCCCAAAAGGCCTCATTTGAAACCAAATAAGTATCTTTGGAGTATAGAGCACAGAAACAAAACGCTTAACCTATCCTTTTAGTATGAAAAAGACCACAGCACTTCTTTTTTTATTGTTAGTTGGTGCCACTTTTATGGTTTCCTGCAATGCTTCAAAAAGCAGAGGATGCCCTACTACCAATCCACGTTATTTTAGACCTTAATCTTTAGACCTT
>JAGNTI010000082.1:2027-6064 GCA_017987615.1 Sediminibacterium sp.
AAAGACCACAGCACTTCTTTTTTTATTGTTAGTTGGTGCCACTTTTATGGTTTCCTGCAATGCTTCAAAAAGCAGAGGATGCCCTACTACCAATCCACGTTATTTTAGACCTTAATCTTTAGACCTTAATCTTTAGACCTTTTTGATTAACGTTTTTTACGCCCCTTATGGATTGGAAAAAATTAACGAGTATTGATCAACTCGAGGCCATTGCCGCTGATTCTTTTAATACACCGCAAGTACTTTTTAAACATAGCACCCGTTGCAGCATTAGCTCTATGGCACTTAATCGTTTAGAAAGTAGCACTCCTCCAGATGGAGTCGATTTTTATTTACTTGACTTACTTCAACACAGAAATATATCTGCAGCAATTGCTGAAAAATTTAAAGTACACCACGAGTCACCTCAGGCTCTTGTTATCATTAATGGCGAATGCACTTACGACGAAAGCCATATGGGTATTTCAATGGATGAAATTGCAGAGCAAACAGCCTAAATAAATTTAGCAATTCTCGATTACTACTGCACTAGCGCCTCCACCTCCATTACAAATTCCAGCAGCACCATATTTTCCTGACTTATCTTTTAATGCATGAATCAGTGTTACAACAATTCTTGCGCCACTACAACCTAATGGATGCCCCAGAGACACAGCGCCTCCTTTAATATTTACTTTTGCAGGATCGAGTTGCATAATTTGCGTATTGGCAAGACCCACTACCGAAAAAGCTTCATTGAGCTCAATACAATCTAAATCTAAAGTGGTGATTCCTGCTTTTTCAACTGCTTTTGGAACGGCCAATGCAGGCGTGGTTGTAAACCACTCTGGAGCCTGCTCAGCGTCGGCATAACTTTTTAAAATAGCAAGAGGCTTAATGCCTAGCGCCTCCGCTTTTTCTTGACTCATTAGAACCACAGCCGCAGCTCCATCATTCATTGTGGAAGCGTTTGCCGCAGTTATGGTACCGTCTTTTATAAATGCAGGTTTTAGTCCTGGTATTTTTTCAAACTTAACGTTAAATGGTTCTTCATCTTTAGCAAACAAAATGGGATCGCCATTTCTTTGCGGAATAGATACAGGAACAATTTCTGCATCAAATGCGCCCGCTTCCCAAGCAGCTCTACTTTTTGTATAACTCGCTACTGCAAATGCATCCTGATCTTCTCTAGTAAAATTATATTTGCTGGCACAGAGTTCTGCTGCGTTACCCATTGCATATTTATGATACACATCTGTTAGGCCATCTTTAGCAAGCCCATCGGTTAAAGTAGTGTCACCATATTTATTACCCCAACGCATGGCACCCGCATAAAAAGGAACGCTGCTCATATTTTCCATACCACCCGCTACAACAACAGAGGCATCCCCTAACATAATAGCCTGTGCACCTTGTGCAATGGCTTTCATACCACTCGCACAAACTTTATTGACGGTTGTACAAACAACACTATCCGGAAGGCCTGCAAATTTTGCTGCCTGACGCGCAGGAGCCTGCCCCAAGTTCGCTTGCAGCACACAACCCATTAATACTTCATCCACGTCGGCTCCTTTAATACCTGCACGCTCAACAGCTGCCTGTATTGCAGTAGCACCAAGCTTTGTAGCAGATATATCTTTAAGTGAACCACCAAAACTCCCAATGGGTGTTCTTACAGCAGAAACAATATATACAGTTTTATTTTTCATATTTGAAGTATATTAAAATATAAAAATATTGAATAAAATTATGCGTCTAGAAGTTTAATACCGGTTTGTGTAAATTCTATTTTACGCTGCTTGTATAATGTTCCTGTAGTCATTTTAAATGACTTTTTGCTCATGCCAAAAAAGTTATAAATTTCTTCTGGGTCTGATTTGTCGTGATACGGGAGGTAGCCATCGTTTTCTTGCAGTAAGCGAAGGATTTTTTCCTGCTCGTCTTCTACCCTTCCAAAACCAGGCTTACCAAGCACAACGTCTAATTTATTTTCTGGCTTAATGGTTTTTACAAACCCGGTAAGCTTGTCACCAATATTTAATTCCTTAAAAATTTCGTTGCTGTGTAAAATAGCCGTGTGCTTGTTGTTTACAATCATCACATAGCCAAGTTCCGACTTACGGTATACAATCAAATCCACAACGTCTAATTCTTTAACCGTTAATTCTTCGTTGCTTAATAACTGTTCAATTTTTTCGGTAGCAGCCACACGCCCAGTCATTTCGTCGAGGTACAACTTTACAAGGTAGGTGCCGCCTTTGCGCATACCGCCTAACTGTTTAGAAGTAGGCACAAATAAATCTTTCATTAAACCCCAATCTAAAAAAGCACCCTGACCAGTAATATCCACTGCTTTTAATAGCGCTATTTCTCCCACCGAAGCATTGGCTACCTGCGTGGTTGCAATAAGTCTGTTATCAGAATCGTGGTATACGAACACCTTAATGGTATCGCCAATTTTGAGCGTAGAGGGAGCAAAACGTTTGGGCAATAAAATGCCTTCTTCGCCATTATCTAGGTAAAATCCAAAATCAACCTTACGGTTTACCACTAAATCATTGTAACAACCTACTAATACGGGCTCCATACTTCTACTTTATGCAAAAGTAAGTTAGTTTAGCCAAACAACTCAGGTTGTGCATTTGGATCACTAGGGCGTGACTCCCACTGCATTTCAATGGTTTTACTAAAATCGGTGAGTTTAGAGCCTACTGCCTTCCAACCAGTAACGTCTACCATTTTGGCAATTTTAAACTTAGCAGCTCGTACCTGGGTACCCCTGCCTGTTTGAACTTGCAAAATGGGTTCTTGTATAGTTGTTACTGCTTCAAGCTTATTCCCTTTACCTTCTTTGATAAACAAAAATTCGGTTTTAAGGGTAGTCGTTTCAATTCTAAAACGCTTTACATTGTACTGCATTTTATCATTGTCTAAATAAACAGCCGTAATAATTTTTTCAGGCACAAACTTTTCGATTAATACCACTTTTTCAGGATCGAAACGCTGAGAAAGTTCAGTATCTGTTAATTCGTAGGTGCCTTCTTTGGTAATAACAATTAGTTTTTCATCTTCAAAACTACCTAGGTATGTTCCTTTTTCTTCGGTGTTTAACCTGCCAAATTTATCGTCAAACCAAAGTTTACGACCAGCCAGTGTGCTTTTGCCGGCTTCTTTAAACTTAACCGTTTTAATAGGATACTTTGTTACCTGATTACCCATACTAGAACGTCCTTTAATTTCAATTTCTTCGAAATAAAAATCAAGTTCTTTAATACGAGCGGTACAGTTAGGACTTAAAATTAGTTTAAGTGTTTCTGCTTCTCCATTTAAGTTGGCTGTAAAATAATGTACGCGCGTTTTATCAGTACCCTTTGTTAAATCATATTCTTTATCACGCGTTACACCGGTTACGTTAAAACGCTTAGCATAAGTAACACCTGATGCGCCGTCTACATAAATCATATTGTAGGTGGTACGCTCATCATTTTTTTGAAACACTGCGGCGTATAAAATGTCTTTTCCAATAAATATTTTATCAGAAACCTTTACCACTTTCATGGTACCCGCTTTGGTAAACGCTATAATATCGTCATAGTCAGAACAGTCACACAAGTGCTCATCTTTTTTAAGACTGGTTCCTATAAAACCTTCTGCCCTATTGATATATAGCTTGGTATTGGCAATCGCCACTTGCTTTACCTGAATGGTATCAAAAGCTTTGATTTCTGTTTTACGTTCTTTGTTTTTACCAAACTTTTTGAGGAGATTTTCAAAATACGCAACCGCATATTCTGTCAAATGCTCTAAATCAAATTTAACTTGTTTGATTTCCTCTTCAATAGATCTAATTTGTTCAATTAAATCATTGATGTCTAAACGGTAAATACGGCGCACCGGCTTTTCCGTTAATTTTAAAATGTCTTCTCTTTCGATATCACGTTTTAGTTTTTTCTTAAACGGTGTAAACGCTTTATCTATCGCTTCAATTACAGTATCCCAAGAAGCGTGCTTTTGTTCTAACTCTTTGTATATTTTTTCTTCAAAGAATATTTTTTCTA
>JAGNTI010000007.1:0-15660 GCA_017987615.1 Sediminibacterium sp.
AAAGGTTTCAGAGGTATTTATGGCATGGAGCATGGTAAAGCTGGTGGCGGTAAAGAAGGTGAAATCGCACTCATTAATGCGTACCGTAATGCCGATAATTTTACTGTGGGAAGCTAATTTTTCCCATGCTAAGTGTAGGTGATCCAGTCACTGCTTCGTTGGCTAAAATAGCAAATAGTACAGCCTCCTTTGCATCAGGATGAACGCCCAGTATTTCTAAATTTTTAAAAGAAGCATTAGGGCATAGGTTTTGCAACTGCTGCATGATATAAGCGTTGTGAATACCACCGCCACTTGCATATATGACGATCTCTTTATTAGCATCGCCCACAATTTTATGAATACCATCTGTTATTACACGCGCTGTAATATAACTAAGTGATGCAACCATATCTTGATGGGCCAGGGTAACAATGCCAGCGCTTATACAAGCTGCTGCAATAAAGTCTAGATTAAATAATTCAGGTCCAATGGTTTTTGGAAAAGCGGCACTAAAAAATGGATGCGCTAATACTGCATTCACAAACGCTTCATTGATTTTACCACTGCTTGCTATTTCACCGTTTGTATCGTAGCTAAGGCCAGCATAATTTGCTTTTACATAACTATCAATAAGCGTATTGGCAGGCCCTACATCTGTGCTAATAATACTTACTGTTTGTCCGGCGGGTAAATAGGTGAAATTAGCAATCCCACCCATATTTAATAAAACTCTATTTTCAGTTTCACTTGCAAACAAAATAGTATCGCCAAATAAGGCAAGCGGTGCGCCTTCGCCACCAGCTGCAATATGTTTTTGTCTAAAATCACTTATGGTAATAATGCCAGTTGCAGTGCTGATTATATCGCCATCGCCAATTTGTAAAGTAGCATTACCATACATGCTTTGTTTATGCATAGATGCAGGCGCATGGTAAATGGTTTGGCCATGGCTTGCGATTAAATCGACATCTGAAGTCTGGATACCCCAACTATTTAGTGCAGACAATACCATGCTGGCATGAACCCTTGCTATATGTGCATGTAAGAGGGTTACCTTTTCTAAATCTACAGTTTTAATTGAAAATATTTGAGCAATAGCAGCTTTAAACGCAGCGTCGTATGGAATAGTAGTGTGGTGTGTGACGTTTATTTTTGTGTGCTTGCCACTACCCATAATTTTACAAACAGCAATATCTAGGCCATCAACAGAAGTGCCGCTCATGAGACCAATAATGGTTCTTTCGTGACTACCTGCTATGCGGTAAAGCGCTTCGATATTAGGATTCATGCTTATTTATACTTTTTAATATCAATCACTTCCTCACAAAAATTATATTCTAATTTATCATTACTGCTTACGATAATTAATTTATTAGATGCATAGTTTTGAATGAGTGATTGATAAAGTGCATAACCCGTTTCGTCTAAATTGGTACAAGGCTCGTCTAAAAATAAAACGGGCACATCAGAAAAAATAGCTTGTGCTAATTTTATGCGCTGTTTCATGCCGCTCGAATAATACCTGATTTGTTTATTCGCGGCATCTGTTAGTCCAATCGTTTCTAATATACTACTGGGTGTGATGCCCGGCATAAAAGATTTAAAGCTTTCATGAAAAGCTAAAAACTCTAAAGCGGTCATTTCTTCTATGAGTGTGAGATAGGGCGCGCAAATACTAAGCTGTGTAAAAGCATTTTCTGGTGCAAGGTCGTTACCTGCTACACTGTATAGAATACTGCCTTCTGATAATGCAGTACTGCCCGCAATCGTTTGCAACAGTGTACTTTTACCAGATCCATTAGGTCCAGTAATTGCATATTTTTTACCTGCAATAAACGTATGGGATAGTCCGCGAAAAATCCATTCCCGATTGTATTTTTTTCCAGTTTGCTCGAGTTGGATTTGCATGGTATTAGTCTTCGTCGCTTGCGCCTTTTACAAATCTTTTGATAATACCTCTGCCGCTTTCTCTAATAAATGTTACAATTTCATCGCGCTCATCACTTGCTGGTAATTCTTCTTCAATAAATTCTAGCGCTTGTGTTGTGTTAAGTCCTTTATTAAAAATAATACGGTAGATATCTAAAATATGATTGATGCGCTCTAGTTCAAAACCTCTACGTTTAAGACCCACGCTATTTACACCACCATAACTAAGTGGGTTGCGCACCGCTTTAATATAAGGGGGAACGTCTTTACTTACAAGACTACCTCCAGCAATATAAGAGTGTTGACCAATGGTTACAAACTGGTGAACGGCACTTACGCCGGCAATCCAAACCCAGTCACCTACTACAACGTGACCTGCTAATTGAACACTATTACTTAAAATGCAATTGTCGCCAATGATACAGTCGTGCGCAACGTGAGAGTATGCCATAATTAGGCAGTTGTTACCCACTTTGGTTTTCCAACGATCGGTGGTGCCTCTATTGATGGTTACAAATTCACGAATGGTGGTATTGTCTCCAATTTCTACGGTTGTTTTTTCTCCATCAAATTTTAAATCTTGTGGAACCGCGCCCAAAACAGCGCCCGGAAATATTCTGCAATTTTTTCCAATACGCGTACCATCCATGATGGTTACGTTACTTCCAATCCATGTGCCTTCGCCAATTTGTACATCACCATGGATAACGGTAAATGGATCAATTTTTGCGTTAGGCGCTACTTTTGCATTGGGGTCAATATACGTATACGGATGTGTCATTTGTTTGTTTTAAAGTACTTCGGCTCTTTTTACTACTTGCGCTACAAGGTCTGCTTCTGTGGCAACTTTACCGCCTACATAAACAGTTCCACGCATTTCGCAGATGCCTCTTCTTATCGGGTTTATAAATTCAAGTTTTAAAACCATGGTATCACCAGGTCTTACCATTTGTTTGAATTTACAATTGTCTATTTTCAAAAAGTAAGTATCGTATTGTCCTTCTGGCATCGAATTGATACATAAGATACCACCTGTTTGTGCAAGTGCTTCAATTTGTAAAACGCCTGGCATTACTGGGTTGCCCGGAAAGTGTCCTGGAAAAAACCATTCGTTGAAAGAAACGTTTTTAACACCCACAATATAGGTATCTGTTAACTCAATGATTTTATCAACGAGTAAAAACGGATGTCTATGCGGTAATGTTTTTTCTATCTGTACCAGTGATAATACTGGTGGAATGGTAGGGTCGTAAACAGGTACATCTTTAACGTGTTTGTTTTTTTTGATGTACTGTTTAATTTTTTTAGCAAAGGCTACGTTACTGCTATGACCTGGTCTATTCGCAATAATTCTTCCTTTAATTGGATAACCAATAAGTGCTAAGTCGCCAACAATATCAAGTAGTTTGTGTCTTGCAGGTTCGTTAGGGAATCGTAATTCTAAATTGTTTAAATAGCCTTCGCTCTTTACTTCAATTTTTTCGCGCTTGAACACTTTTGCAAGCCTTGACATTTCATCATCTGTTACCGGTCTATCCACAACAACAATGGCATTATTGATATCGCCACCTTTAATTAAGTCGTTGTCAAGTAAAGCTTCTAGCTCATGTAAAAAACAAAATGTGCGGCAAGGCGCAATTTCAGTTCTAAAATCTTTAATGGTTTTTAAACCTGCGTGTTGCGTTCCTAATACCGGACTATTAAAATCGATGAGTGTTGTAATTTGATAATCAAGAGCAGGTAGTAATACCATTTCTACGCGCTTCTCTTCGTCGTAATGAAAAATATTTTCATCAATGCTATACCACTGTTTGGTTGCATCTTGTTCGAGAACACCAGCCTTATCTATAAGATCTATAAAGGGAGCCGAACTACCATCGATAATAGGAATTTCTGGACCATTCACCTGAATGAGTACATTGTCAACACCCATACCTACTAGCGCTGCTAAAATATGTTCAACAGTACTAATTTTTGCATCCCCCACTTGAAGGGTGGTACCTCTAGAAGTATCTGTTACTAGGTCACAATCGGCCTTGATGATGGGCTGACCTTCTAGGTCGGTTCTTTGAAATTGAAATCCAAAACCTGGGTTGGCAGGCTTTAGGGTCATGTCTACGAGTGCGCCTGTATGTAAACCAGTTCCACTAATACCAATAGAGCTTGCTAGGGTATGTTGTTTGTCTGGGTTAAAATGTTGGTCCATGCTAGAATGTTAAATTCAATAAAATCTAGCGCAAAAATATGATTTATGGGTGGTTAAACCACTGTTTTGGTCTATTTAGACCCATTTTGAAGCAATTGTGTAACTAATTTTTCCAATTCTTTAACCCTTTTTTCTAATTCTGGGAGTTGTCTGGTGTAAACCTGGGCTTTTAAAGACTGTTTTGCATCTTCGGCCGGGAAACCTGCATATGATTTTCCTTCGCCGTCTAGGTTTTTGGTAACACCTGCACCGCCGGCTATTTTTACCCCATTTGCAATGGTTAAATGTCCCGCAATACCCGCCTGACCGCCAATCATAATTTTTTGACCCAGTTTAGTGCTACCACTGATCCCCGTTTGTGCGGCTATTACGGTTTGGCTGCCAATTTCTACGTTATGGGCAATTTGTATGAGGTTATCTAATTTAACGCCTTTTTTAATGATGGTAGAACCCATGGTAGCCCTGTCAATAGTGGTATTTGCCCCAATTTCTACCTGATCTTCTATAATTACATTGCCAATTTGAGGCACTTTTTGGTAACTACCGTCGGGTTGAGGCGCAAAGCCAAATCCATCACTTCCAATAACGGTACCTGCGTGAATCACTACGTCATTTCCAATGATGCAATCTTCATAAATTTTAACGCCAGCATGAATGGTGGTGTTGTTTCCAATAGAAACATTTTCTGCGATATAAACACCCGGAAAAATTTTGGTGTTGTTGCCAATAGATACTTTTTCGCCAATGTATGCAAAGGCGCCTACGAAAACATCTGTGCCAAGGGTTGCAGAACTTGCAATATGGCTTGGTGTTTCAATACCTTTTTTTTGCTGTGCTTTTAAATTTTGGTAAGTAGTTAAAAGTGTTGCAAACGCAGAGTATGCATCTTTAACGCGCACTAGTGTAGCCGTTATATTTTTTTGTAACTGTAAATTTTCATTTACAATAATAAGAGAAGCTTTTGTGGTATATAAATAGTCTTGGTATTTAGGGTTGGCTAAAAAAGAAAGCTGGCCAGCTACTGCTTCTTCAATTTTCCCAAAAGAGTTAACAGTGGTATCCGGACTACCTTCGATGGTGCCGGAAACGAGAAGTGCTATTTGTTGTGCAGTAAATTGCATACTAGAAAATTATAGTAGTTGACAAATGTAATTTTTTTTGACAGCAGCAGATAAGTTTTGATGGATCAGGGCATTGTCAATTAATGAAATGTCTTTGATGCTTCCATCTTTAAATAAAATATTGATGCGTTCGTCTTTAGTTTGATAGAGTGTATTGGTAGCTTCTCCGGTAAAACATACAAAATCAACTTCGGATGCATCTAAATTAAATGCGTCGAGACTTTCCTTTTGTTTAGTAGCAATAGTAGCCGGTAAAAAAGGTTCCGATTGAATGGTTGTTTTGTATAGTTGACGACTTAAAAATCGGCTACACAAAAGCGATAAAACCTTGTCTGGGTGTGCACTCCAGCGCTTTATGGCGTGCATGATATCATGATCATCTAATGCACAAAACTGCGCAAGTGCATGCGCGTCCATGGTTCCATTAAAACTACCTAAAAAATAATCCAGTGCCGACCCCGTTTGCATGGCAGCATCGGTACTTGTGTATAAACTACGTGCGCGCTCTAATATTTTAACCAACATTTTTTCGGCAGATAAAACTGTTTTGTGTAGGTATACTTGCCAGTACATTTGACGGCGTGCTACTAAAAATTTTTCGACCGAATAAATGCCTTTTTCTTCAATCATGAGTTGGCCGTCAACTACTATCAACATTTTTAAAATACGGTCATAACCAATAACGCCTTCGCTGACGCCACAAAAAAAGCTATCTCTACTCAGGTAGTCCATACGGTCTACGTCGAGCTGTCCACTAATGAGTTGGTGTAAAAAAGGTTTGTGGTAGGCGCCCGTAAAAATTTGTATCGCGAGGGTTAATTGACCATCAAATGCGGCGTTCATTTCGTGCATAATTTGCAGCGAAAGTGCTTCGTGGTGAACCCCTTTTACCACCACATGTTCTAGTGCATGCGAATAAGGACCATGTCCAATATCGTGTAATAAAATGGCGGCTTTAACAGCGGTCTCTTCTTCTTCCGTAATGTCAGTTCCTTTGCTTCTTAATTCATTTACCGCGTTACCCATTAAATGATAAGCGCCTAATGAATGATGAAACCTGGTATGAACAGCGCCTGGATACACGAGTTGACCCATGGCCATTTGTGTAATCCTTCTTAATCTTTGGTAATAAGGATGGGCAAGAATTGAAAAAATCAGGGGATGATTGATGGTGATAAATCCGTACACCGGATCGTTGATGATTTTTCTTTTTGGTGCTCCCATGCCTGTTGTTAAATTGTTAAACTGCCACTTAATGGATGCTGCGAAAATACAAATAGAAGTTCGATAGCAAAGAATGAAATAGATTTACGGAGCGTTTTTTAACTAAATACCTACAATTGATGCAATTAGGAAGGATCTTATGGGTTGACGATGAAGTAGATAGCTTGCAGTCGCAACAAATCTTTTTAACACAAAAGGGTTATGAAGTCATCACTTTTACCAATGGGTATGACGCTGTCGAATACTTAGGATCCAGTGTTGTAGACGTGGTGCTTTTAGACGAAACCATGCCAGGTATTAGTGGCCTTGAAACCCTGAGCCGCATTAAATTAGATCATCCGCACCTCCCCGTTGTACTTATTACTAAAAATGAAACTGAAAACCTCATGAATGAGGCGATAGGTAGGCAAATAAGCGATTATTTGATCAAGCCGGTCAATCCAAATCAGGTACTCTTAAGTCTTAAAAAAATAATGGACAAAAAAGACCTGGTAGCTGCAAGTACTACGGCTGCGTATCAACAAGAATTTACCAAACTATTTATGCAGCTTCAGGAAAACCCTGATTTTCACGAGTGGATGGAAATTTATAAAAAACTCGTGTACTGGGAACTCGAAATGGAGAAATCGGATAGTCCCGAAATGCGTGATATTTTACAAGCTCAAAAAAAGGAAGCCAACGCCGCTTTTTTCAAATACATCAGTAAAAATTATGCAAGTTGGGTGGCACCGGGTGCATCAGATGCACCCATTATGAGTCATCAACTATTACAGTTTAAAGTGCTTCCCCATGTAGAAAAAGGAACGAGCACTTTTTTTATTTTAATAGACAATTTACGCTTTGATCAGTGGAAAGCCATTCAGCCCATTTTTCAAGAATATTTTAGGGTATTAGAGGAAGATACTTTTTATTCCATTTTACCCACGGCTACCCATTATTGCCGGAATGCTATTTTTTCGGGCATGCTACCCATCGATATCGAAAAGAAGTTTAAGGATGAGTGGAAAAACGACGATGATGAAGGCGGTAAAAACTTGCATGAAGAAACATTTATGCGTGCCCATCTTGCCAAATTAAAAAAGGATGATTTGCGCGTGGGTTATCATAAAATTGTGAACCACGCCGATGCGCAGCAGCTGCTGGCTAACATGCATAATTTATTACAAAATGACCTCAGTGTTATTGTCTACAATTTTGTAGATATGCTAAGCCATGCAAGAACAGAAATGGAAGTATTGAAAGAACTAGCAAGTGATGAGTCTAGTTATAGAAGCCTTACCAAAAGCTGGTTTGAACACAGTCCTTTATTTCAGGCGCTTAAAAAAATTGCAGACAAAAAAATTAAAATTGTACTCGCTACCGATCACGGAAGTGTGCGCGTAAATACCCCGAATAAAATTATAGGCGACAAACAAACGACCGCTAATTTACGCTACAAGCATGGTCGTAATTTAGACTATGATGCAAAAGATGTTTTAGCATTTAAAGATCCTACAAAAGCGGGGCTTCCGGTACCCACGGTAAACTCTAGTTATGTGTTTGCGAAAGAAGACGGGTTTTTATGTTATCCCAATAATTACAACCACTTTGTGGGCTATTATAAAAATACTTTTCAACATGGGGGGATAAGTTTAGAAGAAATGATTGTACCAGTCATTAAAATGGTTCCTAAGGGCAATTAATGTGAATAAATACTTTTTTTGAAATCTTGTTTTGGTGGGATAGTCGCTTACATTTGTTAGAACAATTTTTGTTGTAATTGACTATGAAATACACACAATCGAATTTAGATAAGTTAGGAGATATTTTAGGAGAATCTGAATATGTGGTAAGGTATGAGCGTGGAACTTTTCAGAGTGGCTGGTGTTTATTAGAAGCCAAAAAAATTGTGGTCTTAAATAAGTTTTTAAATACAGAAGGAAGGATTAATACATTACTTGAATTAATTCCACAACTCAATATCGAGTACGATAAATTAACACTCGAATCTCAAAAATTATACGAGTCTGTTTTAAAACTAGCCATCGAAGAAGTGGCTGCATAAATTTTTGCAACACGCCCCATTAAATATTAATTTTTTAGGAACTGGAACAAGTAGTGGTGTACCCATGATAGGCTGTCACTGCCCTGTTTGCCAATCACCAGATCCAAAAGACAACCGTTTGCGCTCTAGTATATTGGTATCTTCCCATACCACGAGGTTTGTAATTGATACAACCCCCGATTTTAGGTACCAGATGCTTCGCACCCACACCGAGCATTTAGACGCTATTGTATATACCCATCCCCACAAAGACCATATTGCAGGCCTCGATGATATTAGGGCTTTTAATCACTTTTCAAAAAAGCCCATTGATATTTATGCTGGGGCTAATACTGAAGAAGCGATTAGACGTGATTTTTATTATGCATTTGCAGAAACTCGTTATCCGGGCGTGCCTGATTTAAATATTATTGGGATTGACCATCATCCATTTATGGTGGGAGATATCCATGTGCAGCCCATTCATGTGGCACACCATAAAATGCCGGTGCTTGGGTTTAGAATGGGGGACTTTACCTATATCACCGATGCCAATTATATAGAGCCACAGGAGCAGGAAAAAATTAAAGGCTCTAAAGTGCTTGTGATTAATGCGCTGCGTAAAGAAAAACACCTTTCACATTTTACTTTATCAGAAGCCATTGATCTAGCCAATGCCCTTGAAATTCCGAGGGTTTACCTAACGCATATTTCACATCAACTGGGTACTCATACATCAGTTTCAGATGAACTTCCCGCAAATATTTCTTTGGCTTATGATGGGCTTCAAATTAGCCTGTAGTTTGCCATGTGCGCTCAACCCATTCCAATAAAACCAGCTCGTACTTCTATTTTTCAAAACCGGAAAGATGGGCTGCCTTTGTTTTACTGGTTATGATTGGTATGGTGATGGTGCTACCCAAATTTTTATGGCAGCAAAAGCCAGACCTACTCATACCACTCGCACTCGAACAGTTTGGAATTGATACCATGTATATGCGGGATGCATATGCAGCGGCTGATGTTTTTCCCAATAAGGAGCCATTTGTATTTGACCCCAACACAGCTTCTGTTGCAACGCTCCAATCACTTGGGTTTAGCGCCAAACTCGCTGCTACCCTAGATCATTACCGCGCCAAAGGAGGGGTTATTAGATCCGGTAAAGACCTCTACAAAATTTGGGGTATGCCAACCTTTTTGGCGGATCGTTTGGCGCCATTTGTTCGCGCGGCCGGCACTAATGGCAAAAACAGCCCATCCAGGCCCTTCGGAACTGCATGGACACCCAGATACGCAGCAGCCGCCCCTATAGATATTAATACTGCATCGGTAAGTGATTTTGAGGCGCTTAGCGGCATTGGCCCCGTTTTAGCAGCCCGAATTGTTGGTTTTCGTGAAAAACAGGGTGGTTTTGTAAAAGTCCAAGACCTTTTACTAGTATATGGCGTAAAAGATACCCTGCTGAGGGCCCTTGGTTCTTATTTGCGCCTAAATGAGGAGCGGGTACCAAAGGCCAATTTAAACCAAGCCTCGGCATTGCAACTAGTACAAAAAGCTGGTTTACAGCCAGTTGTGGCGCAGGCCCTGGTGCGGTGGCGGCAACAAAATGGAGCTTTTGCAAAATTTGATGAGCTGGAAAATTTTGAGGGTTTAAGCGCGGCCAGTATGGCCGCGCTTAAACGACTATTTTTTATAGAGTAGTAAGTTGTTTTTTGGCTGGTGCACCCACCTAAAAAAAGTCAAAAAAACTTGTTAATTTCTAAAAATTGTGTAGTATTGACATTCAAAATGAGGCCTAAACGCCGCGTTTTTTATAAAATGTCTCTTTTCGATTGCTTGCTTATATTAAGGTCTCACCAAAAGTGAGACCTTTTTTTTAGCTTATAATTATCTAAAACACTTACGAATGATTGTTCGTATTTGCTATATCCAAAATTTATTTAGTCTTCTTTTTTGAGTTGCGGTTCTCTTAAATTAACTGGCCTAACATATTTTTTACGCATACGCATATTAAGCAGTTCGACAGTAAATGAAAATGCCATTGCAAAGTATACGTAGTTTTTCAAATGCATTTCGTGTGCATTTTTTGGATCCCAACCTTCAACAATTAATACAAGTCCAATCATCACTAAAAATGAAAGGGCTAACATTTTTAAGGTAGGGTGTTTATGAATAAAACTTGAAATATGTGTGCTAAATAAAAACATAACAATCATCGCAATCACTACAGCAGCAATCATAATTTCAATATGCTTTGCTGTACCGCCAGCAGTGATGATACTGTCAAAACTAAATACCATATCAATTAATATGATCTGAAATACAGCGGTAGAAAATCCAAGTGGTTTTGATGCGATACCCGCTTCATGTTCTGCTTCACCTTCTAATTTCTGATGAATTTCTTTTACTGTTTTATAGAGTAAAAATAAACCTCCAGCGAGCATTACAATACTCGCGATATCTAAATCGTTGCCAAATAATCGCAGCACAGTAATGCCTTTTTGGGCAAGTAACCAACTTAGTCCAAAAAGCAGCGCACAACGGGTAACAATACCCATCAGCATCCAAATAAGTCGGGCCTTTTTTTGTTTTTCTTTGGGTAAGCGGTTCATGATAATGCTCACAAAAATGACATTATCAATGCCTAGCACAATTTCTAAAACAACCAGTACTAAAAAACTAATCAAACTCTCAGAGGTAAATAAAAATTCCATTTTTATAGCTTATAATTTTGAGCAAATATTTTTTACAATAGCCGGTCCTTCATACACAAAACCAGTCCATACCTGAACAAGTGATGCACCAGCATTTAATTTATTACTAGCATCTTCTGCGGTAAATATACCACCGCTAGCAATGATTGGAATTTGTCCATTCAAACCTTTTGCAAGGTAACGCACAACATCGGTGGATCTATTGGTTAAAGGTTTACCAGATAGTCCACCCATGCCAATGGCTTCTATTTTTTCTTCATTGGTATATAAGCCACGTCTATCAATGGTGGTGTTGGTTGCAACAAGACCGTCTAATTGTAATTCGGTACTGAGTGCAATAATATCATCGAGTTGCGCATCGGTTAAATCGGGCGCAATTTTTAATAATAGTGGCTTGGGTGTATTTTTTGTAGCATTTATTTTTTGCAAATTTGACAGTATGGTGTGGAGCGCATCTTTGTCTTGTAATGCACGAAGCCCAGGGGTATTGGGTGAACTTACATTCACTACAAAATAATCCACCACATCAAATAATTTTTCAAAACAAATCTGGTAATCTTTCCAAGCGTCTTCGTTGGCGGTGATTTTATTTTTTCCAATATTACCGCCCACAATCAGTTTGCTATTGGGGTTTTGTGTACGCCATGCTGCTACACGGTTTGCAATAATATCAGCGCCGTCATTGTTAAAGCCCATTCTATTAATAAGGGCCCTATCTTTTGGGAGTCTAAATAAACGTGGCTTAGGGTTGCCATCTTGCGCAAGTGGGGTTACCGTTCCTATTTCTACAGCGCCAAAACCAAGCACTTCTAATTCGTGAAGGTAAAGGGCGTTTTTATCAAATCCGGCGCCAAGGCCAACTGGGTTTGTAAACGATAGGCCAAATACCTTTTTGGATAGCGCTGGATTTGTAACACCATAGGTTTGCTGCAACCATTTTTTAATCCAAGAAACATTACAAAACCGCTTCATCCAATTCATAGAAAAATAATGGACGGCTTCGGGAGGGAAGTAAAATAGAATGGTTCTTAATAGGCGGTACATCATAGCCCCGCAAAGATAGGTTTGTAGGCGCAAAGAAGAATTTAGTTGCATAAACAACTTTTTATAAAAAATCACTACATTTGAGGGGTAAATACTTAGCCATGCAAGAAGCTTACATTGTAGCCGGATTTAGAACAGCCGTAACAAAAAGTAAAAGAGGCGGTTTTCGTTTTTTTAGACCCGATGATTTAGCGGTTCAACTCATTCAGGGGTTGATGGCAACAGTGCCTGCACTTCCAGCAGCACGTGTGGATGACGTTATTGTAGGTAATGCAGTGCCAGAAGCAGAGCAGGGCTTACAGTTTGGTCGTATGATTTCTGCGCGCGCACTAGGCGTTGATGTGGCAGGTATTACCATTAATAGATACTGTGCGAGTGGTCTAGAAAGTATTGCCATGGCTACTGCAAAAATCAGATCCGGCATGGCTGATTGTATTATTGCAGGTGGAACAGAAAGTATGAGTTTGGTGCCAACCGCTGGTTGGAAAACAGTGCCTTCTTATGAGATTGCAAAAAACGATCCAGATTATTATTTAAGTATGGGATTAACTGCTGAGGCAGTTGCCAAAGAATATAATATTTCGAGAGCAGATCAAGATGCATTTGCATTTGCATCGCATCAAAAAGCAATGGTTGCTCAACAAGAAAATCATTTTAAGCCAGGCATTTTACCAATCACTGTTGAGGAAGTATATGTGAATGAAAAAGGTAAAAAAGCCACACGTTCTTATGTTGTAGATTCAGATGATGGTGTGCGTGCAGATACAAGTATTGAAGCCCTTGCAAAATTAAAACCTGCATTTGCAGTGGATGGAACCGTAACTGCCGGTAATTCGTCACAAACCAGTGATGGCGCAGCTTTTGTGGTAGTGATGTCTGAAAAAATGATGCTTGAATTAGGGCTTGTTCCAATTGGACGACTTGTCAATGTTGCAGTAGCTGGTGTGCATCCGCGCATCATGGGTATTGGTCCGGTAGCGGCTATTCCAAAAGTGTTGCGCCAAGCAAATATGAGCATTGGTGACATAGATTTAATTGAACTTAATGAAGCTTTTGCTGCTCAATCATTAGCAGTGATTCGTGAATTAGATTTAGACACCTCAAAAGTAAATATCAATGGTGGTGCCATTGCACTGGGTCATCCACTGGGTTGCACAGGCGCTAAATTAACCGTACAAACCCTGCACGATTTAAAAAGATTGAATAAAAAATATTCGATGGTATCTGCATGTGTTGGTGGCGGACAGGGTATTGCAGGAATTATCGAAAATCTATAATTATAAGTACTTGCCTACAATCGGCATTCTTCTTCCCACGCCAAATGCTTTGGGTGAAACGCGAATAATGGGGCAAAATTGATTGCGCTTGTATTCGTTGGTGTTTACCATTTTTAAAGTGCGGTTTACCAGCTCACCACTATAGCCCATAGCTGAAATGCTAGAAGGGTTTGCGCGTTTTTCGATGTACTGATATAAAATTTGATCTAGTACACTATAATCCGGTAAACTATCACTGTCTTTTTGATCTGGTCTTAACTCGGCACTGGGTGCTTTGGTAATTATGTTTGTTGGAATAATTTCTTTTTCGCGGTTGATGTATTTGGCAAGTTCGTACACCTGAATTTTATAGAGGTCTCCAAGTACGCCAAGCCCGCCCGCCATGTCTCCATATAAAGTTCCGTAGCCTGTGGCAAGTTCACTTTTGTTAGAAGTGTTGAGTAACACGTAACCCAGTTTATTGGCAATCGCCATTAAAATATTACCTCTAGATCTACTCTGAATATTTTCTTCGGCAAGTGAAAACGGCATGCCATTAAATATAGGATCCAGTGTTTCTAAAAATGAATGGTATACATTTTTGATAGGAACAATATGGTAAGGATTTTCTAGATTTTTGCTAAGTAAAACAGCGTCATCTACCGAGTGCTCTGTAGAAAATTCGGAAGGCATGAGCACTGCTAATACATTTTGTGCACCCAGCGCATCTGTAGCGATAGCAAGGGTTACAGCCGAGTCTATTCCGCCCGAAGAACCTAGTATGGCTTTGGTAAAACCCATTTTAGTAAAATAGTCTTTAATGCCAAGCACTAGTGCTTTATATATTTGATCTATGTTTAAATCAGCAACAAGTGTTGTAGGATTTAATTCTTTATTGGGGACCCGACTTGCAGGTTCTATAATTGGTTCCTGAATGGTGCCATCATCATTACAAGTGTAAAATGAAAGGTCTGAAGTAAACATCGGAAGCGCACCACATAAATTGGCGTCTTTATCAAAAGCATAAGATCCGCCGTCAAAAACAATTTCAGTTTGACTGCCTACTGCGTTGCAATAAAAAAGAGGAATTTTATATTTTAAAACGTTGGCTTTAATGGTTGCTTTTCGGTCTTCATCATGCGTATAATCGAAAGGAGAAGCACTTAAGTTGAGCATGATATCTGGCGACTGTTTCATGAGTTCATCCATCGGACAAATTGTATACAGCGGATTGTCCCCTAGGTTCCAAATATCTTCACAAATGGTAACGGCTAATTTTTTTCCTTTGAACGGAATCACCTGCCAACTACTTGCTGCTTCGAAATATCTGTTTTCGTCAAAAACGTCGTAAGTAGGCAGTAAGGTTTTATGAATTTCTGCTACAATTTTTTGTTCGTATAAGAAAAATGCAGCGTTAAATAAATCTTTGCCTTTTTTGCCCGGATTGCGCGCCGGACTGCCAATCAACACGCCAATGGTGTCGGCTGCTTTTCTAATGGTATCAATGCTTTCGTAGCATTTATCAATAAAATTTTCAAACTCAACAAAATCGCGGGCAGGGTAGCCGCAAACACTCATTTCGCTAAATAATATAAGATCAGCGCCTTCTTTTTTGGCAAGTTCTATGGCAGCCAACATTTTTTCGGTGTTTGCTTCGAAATTGCCAATGTGGTAGTTCTGTTGCGCGATACTTATTTTCATAGCTATAACTGCGGTGGCTGCAAAGGTCAGTAACTTTTACTTACCAAATACCACCTATCTCATTTAAATCTTGTTTATTTTTTAACGAATTTAAATAACATCTTTGCATCAAATTTGTTCCATGACAAAGTTCCTATTTATTGCCGCAACTGTTTTGTGCCTTAGCTGTAATTCGGCTCAAAAAACACCCGATATCACTGCTATCGATGTGCCACTTACAACGGTTCGGTATGAGCAGTCTTTTTTTAAAATTGACACTTTGCGTTTGGATGTTTCTTTGCAAAAATTAGCTGGACAAGAACCCTTATTCACGCAAGATTTTTTATATAATATTTTAGCAACTACACCACAAACAGCGGTAAAAGATGTGCCTCAATTTATGAGCGCATACCAATCCATGTTCAAACAAACCAGTACTCAATTTGCTTCTATTAAAACCGAAGAAGCTGCCATTAAAGAA
>JAGNTI010000007.1:15760-18433 GCA_017987615.1 Sediminibacterium sp.
CAGTTTGTTGGGTATAGAATTGTAGAAGCTTGGCTTCAAAAAAACAAAGCGCTGACACTGGATAAAGTGATGCGAACGCCTGCAAAAATTATTTTTGAACAGGCGAAATATAAGCCATGATGATAAGCCATAAAACCAGGTTTACAACAAAGCTTAGATCGTAAGTGATTAGTTTAACTTAGAAGGTACGATCAGGTCAAAAGGAGGAATGGTTACGGTAAAGAGGGTTTTGTTGTTTTCGTTTTCCATTTCATAGGAGCCCTGCATACGCCCTAGTTCCGACTTTAAATTACAGCCGCTGATATACTGATACCGGTCCGACGGCTTAATAATGGGTTGAATTCCAATAACCCCATCGCCATCAACTACCTTATGCTCGCCGCAGCTATCAAATATTTCCCAGTGCCTGCGAAGCAGTTTTACATTAAAATGGTTGTGGTTTTCGATGGTAATACGGTAGGCAAACATGAATTCGTTGGAAACGGCATTACTATAGTCCGATTGGTAGAAAGTTTCTACACTTATTTCGATGCCTTCAGAAATCATGGATGTCATAGGTGGCCGCTTTCACGTAAAAGTAAGGTTTCGGTTATAATTGGGCAAATAAACGGGCTTTTTGGGGGTGCTCAATCCCTTTTTTCCTTAATTTCGAGCCTTAATTAAAAGCGCAACCGAATCTTATGGCTGAAGTGATTTTAATGCCCCGCTTAAGTGATACAATGACCGAAGGTGTTATTGCAGCTTGGCACAAAAATGTGGGCGATGCGGTAAAAAAAGGTGATTTATTAGCTGAAATCGAAACAGATAAAGCAACTATGGAGCTTGAGAGCTACCAAGAGGGTGTTTTATTGCATATAGGTACTACAAAAGGAGGCAAATTGCAAGTCAATGATTTGCTTGCCATTATTGGTAAGGCTGGTGAAGATGTTGCTTCACTAATAGCATCTGTTGGAGCGGGTTCACCGGCTGCAGCGCCTGCTACTGAGCCTGCACCAGCAACCGCAACTGCTGCACCTATTGCAGCGTCTGCAAGTCCTGCACTTGATGTTGCAGCTATGGATGAAGTAGTGCTTATGCCACGCTTAAGCGATACCATGACAGAAGGGGTAATTGCAGGTTGGCAAAAAAATGTAGGAGATACTGTAAAAAAAGGGGAAGTGTTAGCGGATATCGAAACCGATAAAGCAACCATGGAACTTGAAAGTTATAAAGATGGTATTTTATTATACCAAGGCGCAAAAGCGGGAGAGAAAATTTTAGTAAACGATTTACTTTGCGTGATTGGTGCTGCTGGTACAAATGTGGATGCAATTGTTGCCGCTGTAAAAAATGGCGCAACCGCTGCAGCACCTGCTGCTACTGCACCTGCGGCAAGCCCAGCTGCGGCTCCAACAGCCCCTGCTCAGGCAACTGCTGCTGCACCTGCCCCTCAGGTGGTTGTTAACGAAGGACGAATTTTTGCTAGCCCACTCGCCAGAAAAATGGCTGAAGAGCGTGGCATTGATTTAAAATATGTAAAAGGAACTGGCGATAATGGACGTATCACCAAATTTGATATTGACGGGTATGTTCCAGTTACTGCATCTGCTAATCAAGCTGCAAGCGCTGCTGCACCAGCATTTGTTCAATCAGCACAACAAGGTGTTGTAAGTTTTGAAGACCAGCCGGTTTCTCAAATGCGTAAAACGATTGCGCGCCGCTTAAGCGAAAGCTTATTTACGGCACCACATTTTTACATCACCATGACCATTGATATGGACGCAGCTGTTGCAGCGCGTGCAAAAATTAATGAAGTGGCGCCTGTAAAAATTAGTTTCAATGATATGGTTGTTAAAGCAACAGCACTTTCATTAAAACAACATCCAAAAATTAATAGCAGCTGGCTTGGCGATACCATTCGTACCAACCATCATGTAAATATTGGTATTGCTGTTGCGGTAGACGAAGGTTTACTTGTTCCAGTTGTACGTTTTGCAGATACCAAATCACTCAGTGAAATTGGTGTTACTGTAAAAGGTTTTGCGCAAAAAGCAAAAGATAAAAAATTACAACCTGCCGATTGGGAAGGCAGCACATTTACCATTTCTAACTTAGGTATGTTTGGCGTAGATGAATTTACAGCCATCATCAATCCACCAGATGCATGTATTCTTGCAGTAGGTGGTATTGCACAAGTACCGGTTGTGAAAAATGGTCAAGTGGTACCAGGCAATGTAATGAAAGTGACACTCAGTTGCGACCACCGTGTTGTAGATGGTGCAGCAGGAGCCGCTTTCTTACAAACACTAAAATCTTTATTAGAAGAGCCTTTACGTATGTTGGTGTAAGCTATTACAGCGTTCTGTTACAGCGTTTACTAATCCATATCACATCCAATAGGTGCACCTGGCGCAATTTCTTTGTGCTTAGGTAAGCTAATGTCTTTTGGATGTTCGATGCGGTCTATCAAATAAGCAAAATGTGTTTTGTATTTGTTTGCTTTTATTTGATCCATACTCCATTTTTTTATGGCTGCTAATTTTTCAGAACAAATTGCTTTTACTTGATAATTGCTTTGCTCAGACTGTGCAACGCCAAGTAACCAGGTCACTAGCATTTGTCTTGTTTGAAGGCCTACTATTTCTTCTAGTCCTTTGTTGAGTGGCTTTTTAAAGAGTTCTGCAACAACTGCAT
>JAGNTI010000007.1:18533-20351 GCA_017987615.1 Sediminibacterium sp.
GTATGTCCAATTTCGTGTGCAGAGAGTTGACGTAATCGCTGAAGCGCTGCTTCTCTCATAGTATTAGGTACTGGCTTTCCTGTTTCGTAGGGGGCTAGTAATCCTGTAAAAATTAAATAGTCTTGTCTAACACGTAGTGAGCCTAATGAAACCTGTCCTTTAATAATCTCACCAGTGCGCGGGTCCGTTACGGTAGCGCCATAACTCCAACCGCGCGTAGAACGGTGCACCCAATTAATCATATTGTATCTGATATCCATGGGGTCGCAACTATCAGGAAGTACCTTTACAATAAATGCATTTTTGTAACCTGCAGCTTCAAAAGCTTGATTCCACCAGCGGCCGCCTTCTAATAGTGCAGACCTAATAGGTTCTGGCGTACCGTTATCTAAATAGTATACAATGGGCGTAACGGGTTCGCTAACCTGTGCGGTTGGATCCTTTTTAGCGAGTCGATGTCTTGAAATATAACGCTGCTGAATAGGCGTGGTAAAATCCGAACTATAGTCGAAATAGGAAATGCCAAAATACCCACTTCTGATATCATACTGTCTTGGTTTGTACTGATTATCAGGAAGTTGAACAAAGGAATAATGCATGCGGAGCGTAATCGCTTCTGGTGAAGGGGTTACCGTTGTTACAAATCTACCTGCGTCTGAGCCGCCTATAAATGTAATGCTGGCTTCAAATTCTGAATTGAGGGGGAAGTTTTTTGTGTTGGCAAAATACATCGCAGAACGAGGTTCGTTAAACGAATAGGTTCCTTGACGCATGCTTTTAATTTTATCTGCAACACCATGTGCGTCTTTTACAAAAAAGGCAGTGGCGTCCACTAATAAATGACCCGTTTGCTCTTCTTCAATGACAAAAGATCCAATGGTAGAACTTGCAAAAGATTCTTTTACGGCTCTTTTTTCATTTTTATCGGTGCTACTGGCGCGGTAATCATAGTTGGGTTGCACCAGTAATAATTTTTTACCCACGCGCTCAAAAAATACAATTTTAGTATCTCCAATTTGTCCTCTGTCAAGCCCAATATCATTAGATCCTAAACCGGCAGGTAATGAATTAACGAGTAAAAATTCTTGTCCAATTTTATCAATGTCTAACCATATCTTTCCGGTGGTTTCATCTACGTAAAAAGTAAAAAATCCGGATTGACGCTTCATGTTTTTTGTTTTTTCAAAAACAGTATTTGCGGCTTGTGCAAATACGAGCGATGGAATTACAAGAAGCATTAAAAAAAGAAAACGGCGCATGGTTTTGTTTTTTGAGTTTGGATGACTACAGTGTGTAGTCCTTTAAAGATAGCAATAAAAAAAATCCTGCTACTATACGTAACAGGATTTTTTTTATTAGACGAACTGTTGTTCGGATATTTAATTAAGCGTTTGGCGTTTCAGTTGTTGCTGGCGCTTCAAATAGCGTAGGGGCTACAACTGGCGCTGGTGCTGCAACTGGAGCAGGAGCTGCTACTTTTTTAGGAGCGGCTTTTTTCACAGCTTTTTTAGGAGCTACTTTTTTTACTACTGGTTTTTTTGCAACTACTTTTTTAGCTACTGGCTTTTTTGCAGCAGCTTTTTTAGGAGCGGCTACTTTTTTAGCTACTGGTTTTTTTGCAGCAGCTTTTTTAGGAGCTACTTTTTTTACTGCTTTTTTCACAGCCTTTTTAGCTACTGGTTTTTTTGCAACAGCTTTTTTAGGAGCGGCTTTTTTTACTGCTTTTTTGGCAGCTGGTTTTTTTGCAGCAGCTTTTTTAGGAGCGGCTTTTTTTACTGCTTTTTTAGCAGTTGGTTTTTTTGCAACAGCTTTTTTAGG
>JAGNTI010000083.1 GCA_017987615.1 Sediminibacterium sp.
ATCCTATTACGGCTAACAGTGTAAGATTGAAAATCTTAACCTCTACTGCAAATGCGATGATGCAAACTTTTGCAGTTTATTAATGGTTTATTTTTTTCCTTCTAATTTGTTTACATAATCCAAACTGCCCAGTCTAAACCTAAAAGGCACTTTTGTGCGCTTTTCAAACTGAAATTCTTGTTTACAAAAAAATGGCAACCCTTTTACGTAATTATTAGGTGCAAGTATTTGAACGGGGCTGAGTTTTAAACTATCCAATCTTTTAGACGCACTCATTGTTAAAGGCTTGACTTTAAAATACACTTGACCGGACGCAGCTGCAGCCATCAATAAACATATTATTAAAGAAAATAGCCTTGTAACCATGCTATAAAACTAGCATAAAAAAAGGAGATCGTAAAAACGACCTCCTTCTTAAAAACCAAGATAAATACGAGAAAGATTTATTTAGACCACCACATTTTACCGTAGTTGTCATCTGTGCCACCTAAGGCAGCAACAGCGGCTTTATAGTTTGTTGGGTTTAATGAAGCTTCTGTTGGAGGATAACCTAAACGGAAAGGAATACCTCTAGAATCTACTCTATCAACTGCAGCAGTTAATACAGGGAATCCAGTTCTTCTCCAATCACACCAAGTTTCCCAAGAGCTTAAGTAGTTATGAACCCATTTTTCAGTTAAAATTTGCTTGTGTGCATTAGCACTTGAATACGCTACATCTGCATTTGCGATATAAGCATTGTATTTAGTTGCATCATATACACCATACATTTCCCAAGAAGCTTTGATAGCTGCTTTGTACTTTGCTTCGGCATCAGTATCACCACCAGTTGTATAACCAAGCTTTGCAGCTTCTGCTTGCAAGAATAACACTTCTGCATAGTTATAAATAGAAAGTGGAGAACCTTGACCTCTAAACGCAGCACCAATACGGCTATAAGCAGCAGGGATATTTACAGCAGCGTTTCTTCCATAAGGTAAACCTTTTACTAAACCACTCGCTAACACTTCACCAAATACTGGTAAACGTGGATCTGCTTTTGGCTCCATGTAATCAGTCATTGTTTTGCTGATAGCATAGTCGTTACGGTTACTTACAGAGTAGTTATCGTACCAAGGATTGTAGTTGTTAGGATCGCCAGCAATAAACTTATACATGATATTTTGTGCATTGCTACCAATTACACCAGCAGCAATAGCAGCAGCATATTCAGTTTTACCTTTTGCAGCGTTTACTTTTGACAAACGTACAGACATTGCTAAACGAATGGTATTTGCAAAACGCTTCCAAGCAGCCATGTCACCATTAAATAGTACATCACCTACTACACCAGCTTCGTTTTCTTTAATTTGAGCAACAGCTTCTGTTAACTCTTTAAATAAATCTGTGTAGATAGATTCTTGTGTATCATATTTTGGAGAATACGCAGTGCTACCTTTTAATGCATCAGAATAAGGGATATCACCCCAAATATCTGTCATACGTAAAAAGTAAAATGCTTTAAGGATTCTTGCAGCACCAATTTGGTTAGCTTTAGAACCATTTCCAATGGTAGAAGGAGAACCTGTGTTGTTGTAATTGATGATAGTTTGTAAATCATACAATGGACCAACATACCAGCCAGAAAAACTAGCATTACGATCACTGTATAAAGAAGAACCTGGATAAGGACCTTCCGATAAGTGCTGTACATAAAGATTTGCCAATCTGTTATTAAACATAACAGATTTCATCGCTTGTTGCGAGTTGGTTAATAAGGCACTTGTAGATGCTTTTGTAAGAAGTGTTGGAGACACGTTGGTATCGCCAAACTTATTACAACTCTGCAACGTTGCAAGTACAACTATAAGAATTAATATTTTTTTCATCGTTGTTATTTTTAAGTTTTTTTACGAAGATGTATTAGAAGGTTACACGTAAGTTAACACCAAGTTGACGTGTAGAAGAAAGCTGTCCACCTTCTCTGTAAAACACTTCTAACTCTGATGGGTCGATACCCCATTGCTTCGTTGTAGCCCAAATTAACCATGCGTTTTGTAAAATAACTCCAAAGTTTGCTGATTTAGCAAATGGCATTTTCTTTAATACAGAAGCAGGAATGCTATAACCCAATCTTACTTCACGTAATTTGATAAATGATGCATCTAATAATACATTGCTTGCATCACGCTGACGCGCAGTGTACCAGTATGCACGAGCAGAAATATATCTGTTGTTTTCTTTACCAACTAAAGCACCGTTTGCAAAAACACCTGGGATACGAATACCACCATTACCAGCATTACCAGTAGTAGTTGAGTAAGTACCTGGATAATCTCTCCAGTCATTACCTTTATCATTTACACCCACAGTTTCTTGAGATAAACCAGTTCCTGAATTAAAGTTTCTTGTTTCAGAGTAGAATAATCCACCGCTTTGGAAATCGATAGAAAACGCTAAATCAAAATTCTTATAACGGAATGTGTTAAATAAACCACCTGTGAATTTAGGTAATACAGTACCAATTTCTTTATTGATATCGTATAATGGTTGACCAGTTGCATCAATTAAAGTTTTACCAGAAGTTGGATCTGTTCTCCACTTTCTTCCATAGTAAGTACCCCATTGGCCACCTACTCTATGCTCTAAACGCGTATCATAACGGTTGGTTGCATATAAATAGGTATTAATACCAGGAGCTAACTCTTTAATTTCATTACGGTTTTTAGCCCAGTTGATGCTTGTTTCCCAAACAAAATTTTTGGTTTCGATTGGCTTACCATTTAATGAAAGCTCAATACCTTGGCTCACAATATTACCAGCGTTGATCTGAGCAGTTGAGAAACCACTTGCTGGAGATACGTCTACACCAAGAATCTGATCGGTATTGTTGTTTTGATACACAGTTGCATCAAATCCAATTTTCTTGAATAGTTTTAATTCGATACCTAATTCGTATGCTTTTGTTAAAGCTGGGCGGATACCACCACCTTTAAATTGGTTACCAATTGATACAGAAGCATTGCTACCGTAAAAAGAACCATTGTTGATTGCTAAATCTAAAGAGTGTGCACCTAAATCAGAACCAACGCTCGCATAAGAGGCACGTAATTTACCATAGCTCAACCAGCTTGTTTTCAAGAATTCTGTAAAGATAAAACTTGTACTTACAGAAGGATATAGGTATGAGTTGTTTGCTTCTGGTAATGCAGATGACCAGTCGTTACGAAGGGTTGCATCCACAAATATGAAATCTTTATATCCAACAGAAGCTTTACCATAAAATGAGTTAACAATTTTTTTCTCATAACCTCTAGAATAAGATGGACGAGAAACAGATGCAGCAATGTCAAAATAGTTAGGAGAGCTTAATCCACCCTCTGTAGCTAATGACATTTGGCTGTAGTTATTTCTTCTGATGTTACCACCCGCTAAACCGTCAACAGAAAATGCACCAAATTTATTTTTATAAATCAAATTGGCTTCATAGTTCATTTCCTTATATTGGTTTTGAGATTGTCTGTAATAAGGCAAGGTTAAAGAACCAGTAGCCATTCTTCCAGTGTTCTCATTGTAGTAAGAGTTCATTCTTGCATTTGATTGAAGACTCAAATGATTGTTGAACTTATAAGTAAACCCAAGATTTCCTACAAGTCTATTATTTTTTTGTGTTGTATAATTTTCATTCACAACAAAATAAGGGTTATCCCAATATTGAGGTAAACCATAAGAAGAAAAATCCGATGTTGCATTTGGATCACCAATGTTCCAAGAGTTTAAACTACCATCAGCTTCACGGTACTGCTTCATACGATTCATATCCAATTGTCTTTGGAACCACTGGTTAAAATTTTGCGTAATATTTAAACCAGATAAATCATACCCTTCGGCAGGTGCACCTTTTGTAGCATAAGTAGTATAAGTGACATCTGTAGAGATTGTCATTTTTTTACCTACATCAAATGAACCGTTTAAAGAAATTTGATGTTGATCTCTGTTTGCATTTGGAACAACAAGTGTTCTTTGTTGATTACCATAGGTTAATCTAAAATTATGAGACTCACCACCTGATGTAAACGCAACAGAGTTGTTAAGGTTTAATCCTGTTTGGAAAAAGTCTTTAACGTTGTTTGGTTGAGCAACCATTGGTGTTAATTGACCAAATTCTTTACCAGGATACCAGCTCCAATAAGCACGGTATTGTGAACCATCAATTTTTGGTCCCCAACTTTCATCAGCACCATATTCCAACATTTTTTGACCTTGGAAAGACGCCCAAGATGCAGGGTGAATTGTTGGATCGTAGTTGAAAATATAATATCCTTTATCATCTAAATAACCAGTACCTAATGAGTTTTTGTTTGTATAAGATGATGAATAACCACCTGCATATTCATTTTGGTAAGGAGGTAATAAAGCAATTTTTTCGAAAGTAGCACCTAGGTTCACTTCAACACCACTAAACTTTTTGCGAGTACCTCTTTTTGTTGTAATAACTACCGCGCCATTTGCTGCTCTTTGACCATATAATGCAGTTGCTGCAGGTCCTTTTAACACAGACAAATTTTCTACGTTATCCATTAAAACACCAGCTTGGTTGGTGATAGTTCCATCCACAACAAAAATTGGCTCTTGTGGTCCTAAACCAGTAACACCACGAATTAAGATACCACCATTATCAAAAGCAGAACTTGGAGATCCTACTACTTGAATACCTGCAACTTTACCAGCTAAAGAAGTACTTACATCTGTCGATTTTGCAATCGTTAAGTTTTCTCCTTTTACTTCCTGTACAGAATAACCAAGTGCTTTCTTTTCTCTTTTCACACCTAAAGCCGTAACAACAACTTCAGATAGGTTATCTACTGATTCTTGAAGTGTAATCTTGCTAGCTTTTGCAGCAGAAACTTCAAAACTTGCAAAACCTGTTGCAGAAATCTGCAAAACAGCATTTTGCTTTACTGTAATCTTGAAAAGGCCATTCGCATCTGCAGTTGTTGCATTGCTAGTTCCTTTTTCTTTCACTGTTGCAGATTCAACAGGCGCACCTTTTGCGTCTGTGATTTTACCTGTAACAGTTGTTGTTTGAGCTAGTGCCATGTTCAACGAAAAGAACATAACCAGCATCAGGTACAAATTTTTCTTCATTTGGTTAAATTTTGATTAAAACACATCATAATTGAGGACATCAATTATATTAAGCAGTACTAAAAATAATAAATAATATTAAGCTGGGCTTAACTTTTGTTTAACATTTTTCAATAAGTAGAGAATAAATGATTTACGAATTATATTTTTTTACTATGTATTAATTATACATATATATTCTTTTTGCAATTCAACAATTTTGATTTTTGGTTGTTTTAATAATATATAACACGAACCATGCCCAACAAACCCAAAACATACAGCTTAATCAGCTGGGAACACTACTTATCGGACTTAGAGTTCGAATAGTCCTCATTTATTACCTTTAAGCATGTGTTATTTTAACAGCCTTGTAGCACCAGCAGGTGCGGATATATCCATTAAAGGAACAACCAAAAAACTACCGCCAACTAATAAACCCCTCCAAAGTGGTTTTGAATATTCCGGCTGGCCCATCATTAAAAGTAACGCTCAAGATTTTACCATCGAAAATGCCCATTGGGAACTCATTGCGCCATGGGTAAAAAATACAAAAGAAGTTCAGGCAGGTCGTGAAAAATTTAATACCCTCAACGCCACTTGTGAGCGTTTATTAGAAAGTAAACTATATAAACCTGCAGCACTGAATTATAGATGTCTTGTGCCATCAACAGGATTTTTTGAATGGCGACACTACAAACCAACAGGCGCAAAAAAAGACATTGCTTACCCCTATTATATTTCACTTACAACGCAGCCGCTTTTTTACATGGCGGGTATTTATCAGCCTTGGACCGATAAAGAAACTGGTGAAACCATGGATACTTTTTCTATTGTTACCACAAAGGCAAATGGCCTCATGGAACAAATTCATAACAAGAAAAAAAGAATGCCTACCATTTTAAATGAAGCGCA
>JAGNTI010000084.1 GCA_017987615.1 Sediminibacterium sp.
AATTGATCACTAGGGGCTATAAAACCTCTACCTAAAACTTGTCTTGGAATAATTGTTACCCCTGCAGCTATGGCAGCGGTACTGCGTAAAAATTTACGTCTTGAATTGGATTGTGACATGGCAAGTAACTTAATGTACTTAAAGATATAGAAGTCAGTCAATACTATAACAGCAGTTATTAGCTAATTTTACCCATAAATACGCCTGTATTATGAAAAACGCAAACCCTACAAGCCTTCAGCAAATCAAGGATTCTCATATGCCCTATAGAAACGCCAATATTAGACACAAAGAAAAACTTACTAAACTAGATAGATTGGCACTTTGGATTACAAAAAAAGTGGGATCGATGGGTTTTTTTATGCTTGTTTTTGTGTGGACCGCAACCTGGCTAAGCTGGAATACTTTAGCACCTGCTCATTTGAGATTTGATCCATTCCCTGCGTTTGTACTCTGGTTATTTATTTCAAACATGCTTCAAATATTTTTGATGCCACTTATTATGGTTGGGCAAAATTTACAATCGAAGCATTCGGAAATTAGGGCAGAAGAAGATTACTTAATCAATAAAAAAGCAGAGCTAGAAATAGAAACGATTTTAGTGCATTTAGAAAATCAAAATAAATTGATCCTTCAAATTTTGGCACATATAGAAAAGGAGCAGAAACAATAATTTATTTTCCTGCAATCATTTTATTGACTTGCATCCAAGCGGCAGCCCTATCAAACCAACTATCGGATGTTGTGGCATTTTGTAAGCCAAACCCATGACCACCATTTTGATAAATATGCATTTCCGTTTTTACGTTATTTTTTAAGAGGGCCTGGTAAAACCGAATGCTGTTTTCTACAGGAACCGATTTATCATCAGAAGCGTGCACTAAAAAAGTAGGCGGCGTTTGAGCAGTTACTTGAAGCTCCGATGAAAACAATTTAATTTTTGCAGCAGACGCGTTTTTACCGAGTAAATTATCTCTTGAGCCTTTATGGCAAATTGTGGAGTCCATGCTAATAACAGGGTATACTAAAATGCCAAAGTCAGGTCGTAAATTAGTGAGGCTCGTATTTTCGATATAAGATTCAGAAAATTTTGTAATGCCTGTGCTCGCTAAATGACCCCCAGCCGAAAACCCAAGCACACCAAGCATATTAGGGTTAATATCAAAACTAGCTGCCCTATCTCTTACGAGTTTAATGGTTTGTTGCAAATCTTGAAGTGGCACAATTTCTTTATTTGTCATGCAGCTATCAAAGGGTAAGCGGTACTTTACAACAAAAACGGTAACCCCTATTTTATTAAACGCTTCAGCTACTTCAGTCCCTTCATGTCCAGTAGCAAGTCTTGCATAACCACCGCCTGGACAAACAATTAAAGCGGTTTTACTCGGATCTTGTTTAGCTGGCTTAAACACGGTAACCGACGGGTTTGTGACATTTGCAATAACCGTTTTACCAGTAGCATTTTTGCTAACCGCTTCTTCTTTATTACATGGAAGTGCATTGGGTAAGGGGCCTTCATAAATAGAAAACTCTTGTTGAGCCATGGTTAAAGAAGATGCAGACATAAAAAGGATGATTAGCAAATAGCGCATTATAGTTTTATTTTTTCTATTCTTCCACTGAAGATAAATAAAACCGCGATACCAAGTGGCACAAGTGCAGCTGCTAATATAAAAAACGGCGTGTAAGATGTTTTGGTAAGCGCAGGTACCATCCATGTGGTGGCTAGCACACCCATATTTGCTGCAAAACCACCAAGCCCCGATAGTGTACCTACTGCCTTACCCGATAAATAATCGGAAGGCATGGTTTGTATCGTTCCAATAATTATTTGAAAACCAAAGAGTGCAAAAAATATAGCAATCATGGCATAAGATGGATTATTGAGCCCAATAATAGTGAGTAGTGCAGGAAACATAAATAAACCGCCCAGTAACACAATGGATTTTCTGGTTTTAGTAACGCTCCAACCAGCTTTTAATAAACGCCCTGATAACCAACCGCCACCAATGCCACCAATCATGGCGCCTACATAAGGGAACCAAGCAAATGCACCAATGGCTTTAATATCAAAATGAAATTTATCTGCTAAATAAAGGGGAAGCCAAATCACAAACAACCACCAAATAGGATCGAGTAAAAAGCGAGATAATAAAATACTCCAGCTTTGTCTGATTTGTAAAATTTGCTTAAAAGAAAGTCCTCTATCTGATGGATCGGCAGGTTGTTGACCATCCAAAATATATAGACGCTCCTCTTCTGTTAACCAAGGGTGCGCATCCGGCGTTTTTTTATTGATCCATAGCCATGGGATAAGCCACAATAAACCAAGCAGTCCAATTAAAATAAATGTAGCTTTCCATCCTATAAACCCATATAAAAAAGCAATAAGTGGCGCAGAAATTATACTACCAATAGAAGCACCTGCATTAAAAATACCTTGCGCAAGTGCACGCTCTTTTACAGGAAACCATTCGGCATTACTTTTTGCAGCACCAGGCCAATTACCCGCTTCTCCTAAACCTAATAATGCCCTAAAAATTGAAAAGCTCATGATGCCTCTGGCCGCAGCATGAAAAGCAGCAGAAATACTCCATACCACAATGGAAACAACGAAACCAAGTCTGGTACCAATGGCATCAAATAATTTACCGCTGAGTGCCTGACTAATAGCGTATGCGATGGTAAAACAACTTACAATAAACGCATACTCCGATTTATTCATTTGCAATTCCGATGCAATACCGGGCCACATAATGGCAAGTGCATTACGGTCTATATAATTAACAACAGTAGCAAGTCCAATCAAACTTAAAATCCACCAACGCAATCCTTTTAATTTCATCGCACTAATTATTTTTTAAACGCATCCAACGATTCTATAAATTTAAATATTGCCGTGTTTAGCATGGCGTTTTGGTCTTTATCAAATTTACCATGAAGGCCGCCTGGTATCGTAATAAATTCTGTTTTTACACCAGCCGCAACAAGCGCAGCGTGAAGTGCCACCGATTCTTGATAAGGTACGGTTGGGTCAGCATCACCATGAACAATAAATACAGGCGGGCTTGTTTTTTTAACCCAATGGATAGGAGATACTGATTTGATAAAATTTTGATCCTCTTTTTTTGATCCTAACCAATTGGTAGCCGACTTACTTTTAATGTAAGGACCATATGCCCAATCATTAACGTCAGCAATACCATACTTGTCAATAATAGCGGCCACATTAATATTTTCGACACCTGAACAGTTGTTGTCAAAAATGTGATTGTTTTGAAGTAGGCCTCCCATTAATGCCAGATGACCTCCAGCAGATCCGCCCATAATAATAATTTTATTGGGATCTAGATGAAGTGCTTTTGCATTTTTAATTAAATAAATAAGCGCACAACGCGTGTCTTCGATAGCAGCTGGCGCTGTTGCTTGGCTAGTTAATCTATATTCAATATTGGCAACTGCAAACCCTGCTTTAAAATAAGGTGCAAAACCACCTTGCTCTTCTTTAGCACCATGATTCCATCCGCCACCATGAATATTAATAATAACAGGATTGAGAGGACCATTTGTTGGAGGCAAATACAAATCCATACGACCATCCCAATCATTTACCTTAGCATACACTACATTTAATTGAGATGTAAAGCCTGCTGGCACTGCAATTACTTTGAATTTTGAAGAGTCAATGGCTGGCGTACCGCTAGGTACAGCTTGCGCAAAAAGCACTGTAGTAAAAAGAATACTTAGTGATGTAAATAGTACTCGCATAAATGCAAATTTATTTGTTAAGAGGTTTTACTTGTGACGCCAAATATTCTAGCATCGATTTTTTCAAATTTTTGGATTCATTCAAATACTCAATTTGATCTGCTACGTTTATTTTTTCTAATGGATCCTTGATATAATCATATAGTTCTACACCCACAACATTTGCTTCATTAAACGCAACAGTAGATCTAAAGCCTTTATTGATCCATATGGTGTAGCGGTAACGATTATTTCTGATAGAATAGCCCATAATATTTCCGTTTGCATATCCCAATCTTTCACTTTCCGCCATACCTGAACTTCGGGGATACTGACTTACGGCAAATTCTTTAACAATAGCTGCTGGATTTTTCATTAATGGAACAAGACTTTTTCCTTGAAGCTGGCCAGGTACAGGAACGCCTGCTAATTCACATAAGGTTGGAAAAACATCCACGTGTTCTGAAATTGAATTTGTAGTATTTGATTTAATTCTTGGATCACTTATGATTAATGGGGCGCGTGTTGCTTCTTCAAAATTGCTATGCTTACACCACAAATTATGATCTCCTAAATGCCATCCATGGTCACCCCATAATACAATAACGGTATTACTAGCTAGTCCAAATTCATCAATAGCATCCAGCAGTTTACCTACTAATGCATCTGTATAACTGATGGATGCATAATATCCATGCAAGAGCTCCTTTTGCTTTTCATCTCCTAATGTTAGGCCAAAATCTTTTTGGCTGGTGGACGCAATTACTTCAGGTATATCCGTATAAGATCTAAGTTCTCCTGCATTATGATAAGCAACAGAAATAGGATTACGTATTTGATCTTGAAAAGGTGCTACTTTAATTTGGTCTCGCTTATATAAATCCCAGTACTTTTTTGGAGCTACAAAAGGAAGATGGGGTTTCGAAATACCAACTGCAAAAAAGAAGGGGGTGGCATTATTTTTAATTTCCGATAAAATTTGAATCGCTTGTAAAATATTGGCACCATCATTATACGCATTATCAGGCACATCCTCACTTTCGGTAGCAGGCTTTACCTTTACATTCGCCTCCTCTCTTGCCTCTGCCTTAGATTTGCCAGATGCAACAGCCTCACGAATGACGCTTTCAACCAAAGCCTTTGTGTTTTTATTTTGATATCTACCCTGGGATGGTTCACCAAAATCTACAGCATAATATTTTTTGTCCGTTTTGTAATACGGGACACTCCATGAAACTTTATCAAGGTCCTGATCTACATTTCGAGGATCAAAAACTTTTCCAATGCCAAGTGTAGTATATCCTTGTGTAATCAAATACTCCGGCATTGTTACGATACCTGGACTAACCGTACGCAATTGTGTTTTCAAATCCCAAATTTGAGTATAATCAGGACGCATACCAGTTAGTATACTGGCTCTTGTTGGGCCACATACCGCTTGTTGACAATAATTATTAATAAATGTAGTACCTCTCTTTGCTAACCTGTCAATATTTGGCGTTTTCACTAGTGTATTACCATATGCACCAATCAGCGGCTTTAAATCATCAATCGCGATAAATAAGATATTAGGCTTAGACGTGTTATTAACCTGGCCAATTGAAGTATTAAAAACCAGTGTAGCAATCAGAATAATAAAGTATTTGCAATTTTTCATAGCAATTATTGAAATAAAAAAGGGCCAATCATATTTAGATGATTGGCCCTTTAAATATATGAATTAGTATCCAGGATTTTGCTGAATCACTAGTCCAGTATTATTATCAATTTCTCTTTGCGGAATTGGTAAAATCATTTTGTTACTTGTAACTAGATTTTGCATATCAAGTAATGACAACTTTGGAGTTGGATAAGCCATGTAGTGTAGCGGATACATCACTGCAAAATGAGCCTTTAGAATATCCATTACTTTTACAGATGGCATTGTAGATCCAAACCTTAACAAGTCAAACCAGCGCTGATTTTCAAAAGCAAATTCAAACTTTCTTTCATTAGAAAGTGCAGTTTCAAAAGCAGTTGCATTCGCAACGGTTGTCAATGTTAATAATGACAAACCTGCACGCACCCTAGTTTGATTGATCAAATCTAATGACGCCTGACTATACCCGTTTGCTTCAGCTAACATGAGCAGTACATCAGAATAACGAATAACCATCCAATCTGTTTCTGAATCGTTTGCCACAACAACTGGAGAAATATGTTTTGCTGGATATATTTTTGCTGCCGCACCGGTACCATAAGTTCCAATATTTACAAC
>JAGNTI010000085.1:0-4288 GCA_017987615.1 Sediminibacterium sp.
GATTTAGCTACTGCCTGTGCGGAAACTGAAACACTCATTACCCAGTTTTTAGGCTGGAAATAAAACAGTACGTATGCCATTTAAAAATAGAACGGTACTCATTACTGGTGCAACCAGGGGTATTGGAAAAGCCATTGCCATTAAGCTTGCAAAAGAAGGCGCGAATATTATTATTGCTGCAAAAAGTGTTACCGAAGATCCGCGCCTTGGAGGTACGATTTATTCTGCTGCTGCCGAGGTAGAAGCTGCTGGTGGTAAGTGTTTGGCAGTACAAGTAGACATTAGATTTGAAGATCAAATAGAAGCAGCGATTGCAAAAGCAGCAGAAACATTTGGCGGCATCGATGTTGTGATTAACAACGCTTCTGCTATTCAATTAACAGGTACCGAACAAACAGAAAGTAAAAAGTTTGATCTTATTCATAGCATTAATGTGCGCGGCACTTTTTTAGTTGTGAAACATGCTTTGCCGTATTTAAAAAAAGGAAACAACCCACATATACTTACCCTTTCTCCACCCATTAACATGAATCCAAAGTGGTTGGGGCCACATGTAGCATATACCATTAGCAAGTACAACATGAGTATGCTAGCGATAGGTTGGGCGCAGGAGTTTAAAGCTGCTGGTATTGCCTCCAATGCCATTTGGCCAAAAACAACCATTGATACCGCTGCCGTTCGCAATTTATTAGGCGGTCAGGCGCTTGCAAATATGAGCCGTACCACAGATATCATGGCCGACGCGGCGTACTATATTTTAAAGCAAAAGGCGGGTGATTGCACTGGCAATACCTTTACCGACGAAGAAGTGCTTGCAAAAGAAGGCATCACCAATCTAGACCACTACGCAGTAGTGCCTGGAGGGCAATTATTTAACGACCTCTTTGTGTAATGCTCTTTGTATAAAAGTATCTAGCTGTTTTTAGTTTGCTGGATTTTCGGGGCGCATTTGAGGGAACAACAACACATCCTGAATAGAAGGCTGGTTGGTCATCATCATACACAAACGGTCTATCCCAATACCAATACCTGCTGTAGGTGGCATGCCATACTCTAGTGCACGTAAAAAGTCGTGGTCAATAAACATTGCTTCATCATCACCACGCTCCATCAGTTTCATTTGCTCTTCAAAACGTTCGCGCTGATCGATAGGGTCGTTTAATTCAGAATAAGCGTTGGCAATTTCCTTACCATTCACCATGAGCTCAAAACGCTCTACAAGTCCGGGTTTAGAACGGTGCTTCTTGGTTAAAGGACTCATTTCTACCGGATAGTCAATTATAAATGTAGGCTGAATAAATGTATGTTCCGATGTCGCACCAAAAAGCTCATCAATAAGCTTGCCTTTTCCAATATTGGTAGGCACATCAATATGTAATTGTTTGCAAACACCTCTTAATCCTTCTTCATCTAGGCCGCTTACATCGATACCTGTATTTTCTTTAATGGCATCATGGATACTAATGCGCTTAAATGGCGCTTTAAAGTCAATGGTTTTATCGCCCACTGTAACAACCGTAGTGCCGTGTAAAGCCAAAGCAATTTTTTCAAATAATTGCTCGGTGGTTTCCATCATCCAGAAATAATCTTTGTAGGCAGTGTACCATTCTAGTACTGTAAATTCTGGATTGTGGGTTCTATCCATCCCCTCATTTCTAAAATTTCTACTAAACTCATATACCCAATCAAATCCACCAACAATGAGTCTTTTTAAATACAGCTCATTGGCAATACGCAAATAAAATGGCGTGTCTAATGCATTGTGATGCGTTGCAAATGGACGCGCTGCTGCACCACCCGGAATGGCCTGTAACACAGGCGTATCAACCTCTAAAGCACCTTGTGTATTTAAAAATTCACGAATGGTATTGATGAGTTTTGTTCTTTTTACAAACGTATCTTTTACATCCGGATTGATAATTAAATCAGCGTAACGTTGACGGTATCTAAACTCCGGATCTGTTACTGCATCAAATACATTACCCTCATCATCACGTTTAACAACAGGTAATGGTTTTAATGATTTTGTAAGTAAGGTTAGGCTATCTGCGTGAATAGAGGTCTCGCCTGTTTTGGTAATAAAGGCATAACCAGTTACACCAATAATATCGCCTAAATCTAATCCATGCTTTACAACATTGTCCCAAAAACTAAAGTCTTCGGCTGGACAAATATTATCTCTTTTTACATAGAGTTGAATAATGCCTTTGGTATCCTGAATTTTTATAAAAAATACTTTACCCTTATCGTTGATACTCATGATACGTCCTGCCACACAAACTGCTGCATAATTAGCCGCTGTTTCTTCGGTAAACCCTTCTTTAATATCTGTAGAGTAATGCGTTACTGGATATAGCGCCGCAGGAAATGCATCCACGCCTGCGCTTTGCATTGCTTGCAATTTTTCTCTACGAATGATTTCTTGTTCACTTAAATGTGGCTGACTCATATTTTATAAGAATTTAATGGCGCAGTAGATTCTTAACTAGCAAATCTATTCATGCGCGCTGCGAAATTAAGACATGCGGCTCGTTTCCCAAAAAGAACTAAGGCGCCGCTTTATTATAGTATCTGATACATGATTTCTTTCTGACCCATTTCAATCATATCGCCCGGCTGCATGCCCGCAATAGAAAGCTTTCCAATGCTATAGCGTATCAGCCTTAGGGTGGGAAAGCCAACGGCAGCGGTCATTTTACGCACTTGCCTATTTTTCCCTTCCGTTAAAGACAAATGAATCCATGGGGCTGGAATTTCTTTTCTAAATCTGATAGGTGGATTTCTGGGAGGGACCACTGGATCAATTTCAAAAATGGCTGCTCTTGCTGGTTTTGTTAAATAGGGTTTTCCATCTACCTGAATGGTTACACCTGCCTCTAACTTTTGAACCGCTTCTTTGGTAATAGCACCATCCACTTGCGCATAATAGGTACGCTGGTGCGCAAAACTTGGATGCAATAATTTATGGTTTAAAGAAGTATCGTTTGTTAAAATAAGTAAGCCTTCACTATCTGCATCAAGCCTACCAACAGGGTATACATCCTTTGGTACATCAAAGTAATTTGCTAATGTTTCTTTGTTTTCGATGGGCGAAAACTGAGAAGCAACGAGGTAGGGTTTGTAGATAATAAAGTACTGATTCATGTAGAAAACAAAAGTCTCGCAGAAGCGAGACTTTATATATGGATGGGTTAGTAAGTACAGGGAAATAAATTTCCCTACCACAATATTAAAAATACTTTTAGATGATTCAATATTATTTGTAAACAATTTTATTAACATTTTAGAATCAAATGGGTATACTGCATCAAATCATCTAGCGTAAAATGGAGTTGAGCACTTAATGCTTATGCGCATGGAGTATTACCTTTACAACAATCAAACGGTTTAGTATGAAGTTTCCAAGTCCTGTTTTAGTGAGTCGTATAGCGGAATTAATTGGTGCTAGCGTTGTAGGTAATGCAAATGCAAACGTGTATGGTATCAATGAAATTCATGTAGTAGAACCAGGAGATTTGGTTTTTGTAGACCATCCAAAATATTATGATACCTGCCTTAATAGTGCAGCAAGTTTTATCATCATCAATACATCAGAAGTTACTATACCGGAAGGAAAAACAATACTCGTTACCAAGGATCCATTTGAATCTTATCTAACCATTGTCAATCATTTTAATCCGGTGCTAAAAGCGACAGAACCTATAGCAGCAAGCGCTTTCATAGGAGAAGGCACTTATATTATGCCGCAGGCTTTTATTGGTAACCATGTACGCATTGGAAAAAATTGTAGAATTTATCCGGGTGTTTGCATATTCGATAACACCGTTATTGGAGACAACGTTATTGTACAAGCAGGCACCATCATTGGTAGCGATGCATTCTATTATAACACCAAAAAAAATAGAGACCAGTGGTTTAAAAAAATGGAAAGTTGTGGATCTGTGGTACTTGAAGATGGAGTAGAAATTGGTGCCAACTGTACCATTGATAGAGGCGTTACTGCCATCACAAAAATTGGAGCTGGCACAAAAATTGATAACCAGGTACATATTGGACACGATACCATTATTGGAAAAAACTGTTTATTGGCTGCGCAGGTTGGCATTGCAGGTGGCACTATTTTGGAAGACGGTGTTACCCTATGGGGACAGGTTGGTGTTAATAAAACAATTCGAATTGGAGCCGGTGCCGTGGTTTTAGGTCAGGCTGGCGTTACCAATAATTTAGAAGGTGGCAAAACCTATATGGGCTTTCCTGCCACAGAAGCATCAGCAAAAAGACGCGAACT
>JAGNTI010000085.1:4388-6001 GCA_017987615.1 Sediminibacterium sp.
CCCCTCCACACTTCCATTTCGGCTAAATATTTTGTTTTTCCGTATTCACTATTGCTTGTTTCTGCAGACCAGTTCATGGTTTCATTGATAGGACCATCTTCTCTTATTCTACCTAGTGCAGCTACCGAACTTACAAATAACAACTTTTTAATGCCGGCATCAATGCAAGCATTGACAACATTTGCAGTGCCATCAATATTGGTGGCGTGCATCTTCTGTTTTAGCTTCGGATGGAAAGACACAATAGCCGCGCAGTGGTATACCTGCTCCACACCTTTCATGGCTTCTTCTAACACCACAACATCGAGTACATCGCCTTCGATCCACTCAACTTTTTCTGCAAATTTTATTGCAGGAATTTGCTTTCGGTATAGTGCACGAATTAGAAGTGGCGTGGTGCCCGTATGTTTTTCAAACAATGTTTCTATCAATGAAGATCCGAGTAAACCGCTAGCGCCTGTAATAAATATCATACAAAAATTTAAGTTGTAGCATTACAATAATTACAAATACCACTTACCACCATATCAATTTGTGAAGCAGCAAAACCATTAGGCATTTGTACGGCAGGGACAACAACATGCTCTAAACAAAAAGTTTTATTACAATTGTCACAAATAAAATGAACATGATTGTCGTGGTGATGCCCCGCACTGCAACTGTCTTTGCAAAGTGCATACAAAACAGCATTGTCTGGTGTAGGTATAGTATGGATAATCCCTTTGTCTACAAAGGTTTGAAGGGTTCTATAAATCGTAACGCGGTCAAAATCTTCACCTACATGATCTTCAATATCCGCATGTGCGAGCGCAGAATCTTCCTCAAAAAAACTTTCGAGAATTTTTTTTCTGCTATCCGTAATACTTAAATTACTTCTTTTTAATAGATCAATAATTTTTTGCTCCACCTATTATTTATTGGGGGTTGTTGGTAAATACGCCATTTACAAATGTACCCGAAACGCTTTCTGCCAATAATTTTTTAATATCTATTTGCAGCTGTTGTAAATCTGTTTGCTTGAGGGCATCATATACTTGTCCGCGCAGTTTTCCATTACGGTCTACGAGTGCAAAAAACTGAGTATGAATAAATTGATCTTCAATTTTTTCTACATTATTTTTTGGATCATCTAATAAATAAGAGCTCCTTGCCATTTGGTATAAACTATCTTTTCTTCCGGTAAGTAACACCCATTTTTTTGTGTCAATTTGTAAAGAGTCGGCATATTTTTTTAGGCGTGCTACCGAATCGGTTTCTGGATTACAGGTGTGGGCCACAATTAAGAAATCAGGATTTGATTTGTTGGCTTCGTAAATGGTGCGCATGCTTTCGTGCATACGTGGGCAAATGCCTTTGCAGGTTGTAAAAAAATATTGCACCACGGTTACCTTTCCTTTTAAATCTTCGTTGGTAAAAGATTTACCATTTTGATTGGTAAACATAAAAGGCTTGACATAGCCAAGGGTGGTTAGTTTGGGCTTCCAGTTATCGGTGCCACGAAACAAGAAGTAATAGAATCCTGCTAAAAGGAGTGTAAAAAACACTAAATAAATTGCCAATTTCTTGCTCATACTATTCGAATTGGCCACAAAGTTACGGTTATTGACGCTCCA
>JAGNTI010000086.1 GCA_017987615.1 Sediminibacterium sp.
CGAGATCCAAAAAATCCACCAAAGAGTGTATTAAGTACATGCGCTTTTTGAAAATCAGGATGGTGTCTATTTGGAAAAGGTCTGGCCATTCTAATTGCACCTTGCACACCATTTTCATCATTTATAATTTCCACCTTTTTTTGTGCTGCTGTTACAATAGGATGCTCCACCACCACTGGTGTATCTGCGTGCAAAGGCAGTGTACCAAAGGCTTTGTTAAGCATAGATTCATAACCAGTTGGCATTTTTCCAGCTACAAAAATTTTACAAGAACCGTTTAAATAATACTGTTTGTAAAACGCTTTTAATAAATCCGTGTTAAGAGCGTCATAATCTTCTGCGTTAGAATACGTACCGTATGGATGATTGATTCCAAATAAATATTCATCAATTAAACGGTTAGCGATAAAATCACATTTTTGCAAATTAACCGACAAACGCTGTTTTTGATTTTGAATATAGATGGCTAATTCTTCTTCAGGAAAAATACTGGTTTCAATAATTTCACGCACCACCGGAAGTAAGGTTTCCAAATGTTTACTTAAACAGTGTAGCGTAATACTAGCCGTTTCATTGTAGCAACTTCTATTTAAATACGCCCCGTGAAATTCAAAAAAATCATTGATTTGATAGGCCGTTTTAGACGTCGTGCCGTTTTTGATTAAAAAATTAGTGGTAGCGGCCACCATGGGCTGCTTATCATACCAATTACCAGCGTCAAATACCCATTCAACCATCACCACATCCTGTGCTCCAGCGTTCATGGCATACACCGGCACTTTATTGTCCAGTGTAAACCGGTCACAATTTTTTAATTGCAAGTCAAAATGAACCGCCTCTTCTATCGTTGGAATTATTTTTCTATCTAACATGTCATTTTTTATTGAGCGTGATACAAGAGTGTATTTGAATTATTATTATCAAAAATTGAATTGGCGTATGCATGAATATCGTCAATGCCAATGGCTTGGTATTTTTGAAATTCGGTATTCATCATATCCGCATCACCAAGTAATTCGTAAAGTGCAATACTACTGGCTCTACTCATCACACTCATGTCTTCAAAAGCAATCACGCTCTCTGTTCTATTAATTACTTTTTGTAATTCTTTTGCTTCAATTTTTGTAGCTTTTAATTTTTCTATTTCTTCGTCTACAGCCTTCATTGCATTTTCCATAGAAACACCTTTTACAAGTTTTCCATCTACCGCAACAAGACCCGCATCTAAACTTCCAAAATGATAACAATCGATGCTAGAAAAATATTGTTTTTCTTTTACCAGTGTCTGATACAACCTAGACGCAGCGCCACCTCCCAGTATTTCTGTCAATAAATCGGCGGCGTAGTAACCAGGCGATAACCTGGCGTCCATATGCCATGTTTTTACAAATGCATCAAGAGGCACATTGGCTTCAACTTCTAATTTTCTTGCTTCGGTTTGTACAGGTTCTATAGGTAATTGACGATCATATTTTGTGCCCATATCGATAGGACCAAACCATTTTGCTGCCAACCTTTTTACCTGCTCTAGTTTTACATTTCCAGCCACTACTAAAATGGCATTAACAGGACGGTAATGTTTGAAAAAGAAATTTTTAACGTCATCTATTTTTGCATTTTCTACATGCGATAGTTCCTTACCAATGGTCATCCATCTATAGGGATGCACTGTGTAAGCGAGGGTGCGCATTTTATGCCAAACATCACCATATGGCTTATTGATATAGTGTTCTTTAAATTCTTCACACACCACTTTACGCTGCGTTGCTAAACTTTTTTCGCTAAAGGCTAAACTTAACATACGGTCACTCTCTAACCAAAAAGCGGTTTCAATATTTTGAGCCGGTAGCTGGCAATAGTAATTGGTTAAATCGTTGGTAGTATAGGCATTGTTTTCGCCACCCGCGCGTTGAAGGGGCTCGTCATAATCTTTAATGTTTACGCTGCCGCCAAACATGAGGTGCTCAAATAAATGCGCAAAGCCTGTTTGGGCCGGATTCTCGTCTCTAGCCCCTACATCATACATCACATTTACCACAGCCATGGGAGTTGAGGGGTCTTCGTGAACCAAAACCCTTAATCCGTTGTCTAATACAAAGCGATCGAATTGAATCATAATACTTAAAATAGACTGCAAAAGTACAAACAACGCTGTTAGCTATTTTTAAAACTTGAACTATTCGGTAGTACCTTTGTACCCATTATTTAAAATAAGCAAACATGCAATTAGCAGATTTATACCAAAAGGCACTCAATTTTGAGTTTTTAACCATCGAAGAAGGGATGTTTTTGTTTGAACATGCCCCCCTCACCGAGCTCATGCACGTAGCAGACGAACTCCGCAAAATTCAGGTGCCACATGGTAAAGTAAGTTGGCAAATTGACCGTAATGTAAATACCACCAACGTGTGTGTGGCCAATTGTAAATTTTGTAATTTTTACAGAATTCCAGGACACGCCGATGCGTATATCACAGACATGCCTACCTACCGTAAAAAAATTGAAGAAACACTTGCTTATGGTGGTGATCAGTTATTATTACAAGGTGGACATCATCCTGGTTTAGGACTCGATTTTTATACTAAAACATTTAGAGAAATTAAGCAGGAATATCCAGCACTTAAACTGCACGCACTTGGCCCCCCAGAAGTAGCACATATTTGTAAGCTCGAAAAAATGAGTCATCATGATGTGCTAAAAGCCTTACAGGAAGCGGGTTTAGACTCACTACCAGGTGCGGGTGCCGAAATATTAGTGGACCGTGTGCGCCGTTTGATTTCTAAAGGAAAATGTGGTGCCGACGAGTGGCTAGCCATTATGCATGAAGCGCACAAACTAAATATTACCACCAGTGCCACCATGATGTTTGGTCATGTAGAAACACTAGAAGAAAGATTTATTCATCTAACACGCATCCGTGAAATTCAAAGTTTAAAACCTGAACATGCTAAAGGATTTTTAGCATTTATTCCATGGACTTTCCAAGACGTTGATACCTTACTTACACGTATTAGAGGGGTGCATAATTTAACCACCACCGACGAATATATTAGAATGATTGCCATTAGCCGTATCATGCTACCAAATGTCAAAAACATTCAGGCAAGCTGGCTAACCGTGGGTAAACAAACCGCCCAGGTATGCTTACATAGTGGCGCCAACGATTTTGGCTCTATCATGATTGAAGAAAATGTGGTCAGTGCAGCAGGTGCGCCCCACCGTTTTACCTATAAAACCATGCAAGACGCTATTAAAGAGGCTGGTTTTGAGCCTCAATTAAGAAATCAGCAGTACGAATGGCGCGAAATACCGGCAGCCATTAAGGAGCAAGTGATTGATTATTAATTTTTTGAGCTAGCCTGTAACTTTTTATAGCCGGGATCGTTATACCCACAGAAAAGTCCAAAACAACTGTGTTTTTGCTATGACGGAGAAAGACTACAACGAATCTGTGCTGCTTTATGCCGATAATGTGTACCGCTTTATCGTAAAAAATCTTCGCCACACCGAAGATGCAGAGGACATTGTGCAATCTGCCTTCGAAAAGTTATGGATCCACAAAGACAGCGTTGAAACCCAAAAAGCTAAATCGTATTTGTTTACGGTGGCTTATCACTTATTAATAGACCATACTAGAAAAGCAAAACGCATTTCGTTACAAGAGAGTTTTGAAAATGATACGCAAACAACCTATCAAGAAAACAAGGCTTTAAAAAAAGTATTGCACGACGCACTGGCTACCTTAAACGAAACGCAGCGCAGTTTGGTTTTATTAAAAGATTACGAAGGATATAGTTACGAGGAAATTGGAGAAATCACAAAGCTTACCACAGATCAAGTACGTGTGTATTTGCACAGGGCCCGTTTAAAGCTTAGAAATTATTTAATTAGTCCGCAGCAAGTTTTATAAAATAAATGCAAAACATAAACCAACATAACTACCAAGACTTTTTACTTCGTTATATCGACGAAGAATTAGACCTGCGTGAAACAGAGGCCCTGCTTGCATTTGTAGCGGTTCATCCTGCAGTTGGCGAAGAACTGGAATTTTTACAATCAACCAAACTAGACATTGAAACAATTGCCTGCCCTAACAAAGCAGTACTCTATAAAAATATTTTTCCGGTTATAGTAGAACCAACAACCATTGTATACCCCAACAAACAAAATTTATTTAAAAAAGAAAAGGAAAAAGCGCCTGTTATTCTTTTAAAATGGTGGGCGGTGGGTGCTGCGGCAGTTTTTATTTTTATAGTAGCGCGTTATGGCATGTTTAATGGAGAGGCTGGGGGTGTACTATCAAAAAACAGTAGCTCAAAAAATATTGCTCAAAAAAATAGTGTTGTCAAAGCAGAAACTTCAACAGCGAGCAACGCAACAAAAAGTAATGCGGTCGTGACTTCTGAATCATTGGCGTCGACAAACATTGTATCAAAACAACAAAATATTACAACAAACCCTTTGCAGAGTGGCGGCATTGGAGATGTAGCGTATCACACAATACAAAATGCTTCTACCGTTACAGCCAGTGAAGCAGAACATAGTATCCCAAGTTACAACGGTTCTATTATTGATGTAAAGCCTACTGTTATTGCAGAAATAACAGCAGCTCCAATAGCACTTAACGAAGCAGCCGAAACACAAGAACCAAACGAAATCATTGAAACCCTCGATACAGAAGCCGCTAGCAGTAATAGATCTGTTATGGTTGGCGCTTTTGAAATCGATAAAGATAAATTTAGAGGCCTCTTTAGAAAAGCAAACGCGTTATTTAAAAACAAAGAAAACAACAAAAATGAAAAATAAAGTACTCACTGCACTATTTAGTATTGGAACATTATTTGCGGGTGCGCAATCAGATAGTAGTTATACAAAAACGGATAGTGCCGTTGTAAAACAAGATACTGTAAAGGTTGGCAATTTTTATATTGTAAAAAAAGGTGGCGAAAATGTAAATGGTAGCGTACCTGTTGTCAATGACGCTACTGTTCAAATTGGCAATATCACCATTAACGCAAGCGGCCTCGACAATAAACCCGTAATTAAAATTGAAAGAAAAAAACCAGCACCTAAAAAGGTAAGTACCAATTGGTGGATTTTTGATCTTGGATTTGCAGGCAATAGGGATGAAACCAACTATGCTACTGCTGTTGGCAACGCTGGCTACCTCAGAACTTTTAGCCCTGCTAACGGAGCACCTAACAAGCAAACTTTTAATTTAAACAACGGCAAAACAACCAATGTAAACCTTTGGTTTTTCATGCAAAAAGTAAGTATTGTTAAGCAGGCAGTATTTTTAAAATATGGTATGGGGATGGAGATGTACAATTTTAGATACGACTCACGTGTTTCTTATAGAAAAGACAACTACCCTTATGTTTACAACGACTCGATTTCGTTTTCAAAAAATAAATTATTTGCTGGCTATTTAAGCGTGCCAGTTATGCTACATATTAATACCACGCCTGGCAACAAAAAAGGATTTAGTTTTAGTGCAGGCGTAAGCGCAGGCTATTTAGTAGGCAGTAGAAATAAACAAAAAAGTGCAGAGCGTGGTAAACAAAAATACAAAGGTGATTTTGACTTGTCTCCGTTTAGAACGGCGCTTATTGGTGAACTAGGGATTGGACCTGTTAAACTATACGGTTCTTATAGCTTAAATACTTTACATGAATCGTATACCAAACTAGAGCAATATCCTTTTGCAGTAGGTATTCGTTTTAGCAACTGGTAATAGTAAAATACTACATCATTAAAAAGCGGCCCACTGTCATATACCACTTACTCTTTTCATTTTTACAAAGGCTCTGATGTCCACTCTGTAAATATTTAATGAGTTCTTTTTGATGGCTTGCTAAATTTTTAAATATCTGATGTGTTTCTGATTCAGTAACACGCGGATCTGTAACACCCCACTGCAATAGGACTGGACAATTAATAGCAGCAGCGTCCTTTTGTGGTTG
>JAGNTI010000087.1 GCA_017987615.1 Sediminibacterium sp.
TACACGCCAATATGTTCGTAATAAACAATAGCTGTGTCTGTACTTCTCGGATAAGGTATCACGCTGCGCGAAAAAAACAAGGCATTGCTTTTTTTATCGATCGCAACTTTTACATAGTTAGGATCATCAATATTTTGCTGTGAAGTAAGCACTTGCATCAGCGATGCTACGCGCACATTTTCATTACTGTCTTTAAATACTTCTAGTAGTTTTTGAAGTGGTTCTTTTTTTACAAAAGGTTCATCACCTTGTACGTTTACCACCACGTCAATATCTAAATTGGCAACCGCTTCTGCAATTCGGTCGCTACCACTTTCATGTTCTTTAACACTCATGATAGCTTTACCGCCATGACTGGTGATTTCATCAAAAATAATAGCACTATCCGTTACTACAAATACATCGGTAAATAAACCAGTTGCAAGCGTGTTGTCGTAGGTATGACGAATAACGGTTTTATCTCCTAGCGGCTGCATGAGTTTAGCAGGAAAGCGCGTAGCAGCATATCTAGCAGGAATAAAAGCACAAATTTTCATGAACATCAAATTGTGATGCAAAGAAACGGCATATTTAATAATCTGTCTTCACCGATTTGTCAAAAGGCACTTTTAACTGATAGGCTAAACTTTCGTCGGTACTATCATCGAGTACATCGAGGCCGTAACGCAAGTTTTCCATAGGCGTAGCATCAAAAGTTCCAAAAAGGCGGTCCCAAATAGAAAAGATATTGCCGTAGTTAGAATCGGTTTGAGGACGCATATAATGATGGTGCACTTTGTGCATATTAGGTGATACAATCACATAGCTAATAGCCGTATCCAGCCATAAAGGAAGTCTAATATTGGCGTGGTTAAATTGAGAAAACACAGCGCTTAAACTTTGGTAGAGCATTACAAGCCACATGGGCGCGCCGCAAACAACCACACCTATAAGGGTAAATACAACCCTAAAAACGCTTTCTCCTGGATGGTGTCTATTTGCGGTGGTGGTATCTACATGGGTATCGGCGTGATGCACCATGTGAAATTTCCACAAGATTTTTATTTTATGTTCTATAAAATGAATGAACCAAGCGCCTACTAAATCTAAAAGCATTAACCCACCAATCATAAATACCCAGGTAGGCATTTCAACCATTTGTAGAACGCCAAATTTCCCCGCAACCGCCCAGTCCGATGCTTTTACAATGACAAGCGCAAAAGCAAAATTGATGATAATGGTTGTAGCTGTAAAAAAGAAATTTACAACCGCGTGTTTCCACTTGTGGTATGAAAATGAAAATAGAGGAATTGCTCCCTCTATAATCCAAAATAAAGTAATACCACCAGCTAAAATAAGTGCGCGGTGCGTACTTGGTATCTGGTTAAAATATTCAATTAAATTTTCTAGCATATGCTATTAATTATTTAACATGAGCGGCATCACAAGCATCAGTAAATCTTCACCAGCACCCTGTTCGGTTGGTTTGATTAAACCCGCTTTTGTAGAAGTAGATAATTCCATTTTTACATCATCGGTGTCTGCAGCGTTTAACATTTCAATTAAAAACTTTGCATTGAAAGCGATTTGTAAATCTTCACCATCATACATACAATTCATGCGCTCATTACCTTCAAAACTAAAATCAACATCTTGCGCAGCCATCTGTAACTCGCTGCCAGTAATGTTTAGCGCCACTTGATTGGTACTCTTATTACTAAATACATTTACGCGACGTAATGCATTTTGGAAATCATGTTTGTTAACAATTAGCTTGTACGGATTGTCTGCAGGAATCACCACTTTATAGTCTGGGAAACGCGCATCAATAAGTCTACAAATCATTTGTGTAGAACCATGGTTCACAAATAAATGATTGCTGTTATAGCTAATGGTAATTGGATCTTCGTTATCTGGTAACGCGTTTTTTAATAAGTTAAGAGGTTTGCGCGGCACAATAAACGAATCTGTTTTTGGTGCTTTTGCATCTGTTCTTTTATAACGAACTAGTCTGTGCGCATCGGTAGCAACAAATTGAACACCTGTTGTTGATAGTTCAAAAAATACACCCGTCATCGCAGGACGTAAATCGTCGTTACTAACAGCAAACAATGTTTTATTTATAGCCGTTAATAAAGCGCCACTTGTCATATCAAAACTACTGGTGTCATCTGCAGATGGTTCTTTAGGAAAGTTATCTGGATTTTCACCCATCACTTTATACTTACCATTATCGCTGGTAATTTCTACAGCAAAGTTTTTATCGATATTAAAAGTGAGTGGTTGATCAGCAATATTTTTTAATGAATCCAACAAGATTTTAGCAGGAATACAAACACGACCATTGGCCTTGCTTTCAACATCCATTTCTACACGCATCACTGTTTCTAAATCAGTTGCTACTATGCTTAATTTTTTGTCGGTAATTTCAAATAAAAAGTCTTCTAAAATTGGCAAAACAGTATTTGCATTAATAACGCCACCAATTTGTTGTAGGTGTTTTAGAAGCGAAGAAGAAGAAACAATAAATTTCATGCTACATGAGTTATAGGTACCCTGCAAACCTAATCCAAAATTCCAATACTTTGGCGCTCTAAATAGGGCTATTAGACAACAAAGTGTTTTATGTGAATCAGTTGTGGATTTGCGGTCTAAAACATGGCATAATTACAGCAAGTCTGTATATTTATCGCTCATGATAAAAAAATACCTCACCCCGGATCAGGCTTGGCAAAAAATTAAGCACTACTGTGCCTATCAAGAGCGAAGCCACCAAGAAACCAAAGACCGGTTGTATGGGTATGGCTTATCTACCAAAGATGTAGAAGTACTTCTTTCAAAACTCATCGAAGAAGACTATTTAAACGAAACCCGCTTTGCCACTTTATTTGCTGGCGGTCATTTTAGAACCAAAAAATGGGGGCGCGTAAAAATTGCTTACGAACTCAAGCAAAAAAGGGTAAGTGCTTACAATATTAAAGCTGGACTTGCCACCATCGAAGAGGAAGCTTATGAACAAACCATATATAAACTAGCCCTCGATAAATGGGAGAAGTGTAAGGGCGAAGTGGGTTATGCCAGACAGGCAAAAGTGATGCAGTACTTAGTGAGCCGTGGGTTTGAGAGTGGGCCTGTGCAGGCCGCCATTGCCAAAATAAAAGCAGGGCTTCAATAAAATTATTAAATTGCAGCATGGGTAATTTACACATCAGCCTCATACAAACCGATCTTTTTTGGGAAGACAAGTTTCGCAATCTTGAGATGCTCGAAAAAAAAATAGCAAGCGTTGAAGCGGCTACACAAATTGTGGTATTACCCGAAATGTTTACCACCGGTTTTAGTATGCAACCAAAACTGTTTGCCGAAACCATGGAAGGCCCTACGGTAGAGTGGATGGTAGAGCAGGCGGCCCTTCATAAAATAATTTTAACGGGTAGCATTATTATAGAAGAAGACAATAAATTTTATAACCGCTTGTTATGGGTACTACCTACCGGACAAGTGGCGTATTACAATAAAAGACACTTGTTTGCATTTGCTGGCGAAGACCAGGAATATACAGCGGGTAATAAAAGACTCATTGCACAAGTAAACGGATGGAAAATTTGTTTACAAATTTGTTACGACCTACGTTTTCCAGTTTGGGCACGCAAACAATCACCCGACGAATATGACCTTTTACTCTATGTAGCCAACTGGCCTGAAAGGCGCAACCATGCTTGGAAAACCTTACTGTGCGCGCGTTCCATAGAAAACCAAAGCTATGTAGTGGGCGTTAACAGGGTTGGAAAAGATGGACATCAAATAAACCACAGTGGCGATAGTATGATTGTGGATCCATTTGGACAAGTACTATATTACAAAGCAGACGATGAAGATATCGTGTACATGGAATTAGAAAAAAATGTTGTGCTAGAAGCTAGAGAAAAATTCCCGTTTGGAAAAGACGCCGATTCTTTTTCGATTGAGCTTTAATGCTCGTTTCATTACATCAATACTTTTTATGTCAATATTTATTTCTGCAAAGTCATTGTTTAACGGGCACGAATGGATACAAGAAGCTGCTGTAGAAATAAAAGATGGAATAATCATTTCGATTTCAAAAGATCAGTATGATGCTAGTGCAGCTTACCATTACATAGTACCTGCATTTGTTGATTTACAAATTTATGGTGCAGACCAAAAATTGTTATCAGAATTTCCAGACGCTGATTGTATTCAAAAAATATATGAATATTGTTTAGCAGGTGGTGCCGCCTATTTTCAGCCCACTGTTGCTTCACAATCTATAACTGTTATTGTTAAGGCCATAGACGCCGTTAAGGCTTACAAAACCAGCGGTGGTAAGGGTTGTATAGGATTACATCTGGAAGGACCCTGGATTAATACTGCTAAAAAAGGAGCACATAACGAAGATGTTATTCATGCGCCAAACATAGCCGAAGTCGAAGAAATATTGGCATACGGCAAAGGTTTTATTAGCATGATTACACTAGCACCAGAAATTTGTGATCCACACATAATTGAAGTGATACAATCACACGGCATTATTGTATCGGCGGGGCATAGCAATGCAAATTATGAAACAGCTACAAAATTTTTTGATAACGGCATTACAGTAGCCACGCATTTATTTAATGCCATGAGCGGTTTTTTACATAGAGAGCCAGGCATGGTGGGTGCGTTATTTAATCATCCGCGCGCCATGAGTAGTATTATAGTAGATGGCTACCATGTAAATTATAATGCAATTAAATCTGCTAAAAAAATAATGGGTGACCGACTATTTTGTATCACAGACGCGGTAACAGCTACAAGCACTGGTTTTTATAAGCACACCCTTGTTGGAGATAAATATGAATCGGGCGGAACCCTTAGTGGCTCTGCGCTTACGCAATTAAAATCGGTTCAAAATTTAGTGGAGCATGTAGGTGTTAATTTTGAAGAAGCTGTTAAAATGTGCAGTGTATATCCAGCACGCGTGATGCAAAAAAAAGAAATGAGTGGCTGTATACAAATGGGTGAAACTGCTGCGCTGATTTGTTTAAACGAAAAAATGGAGCTACTCAAAATAGTAGCCTCTTAATTTTTTTGCTGAATCATTTTTTTAACGGCTTCTAGTTTAATATCAAAGCCTTGTTTGATGGCATACGAACTTGGATCTACCATTACATGCGGAATTACACCGCCACCCTTGGGCCTTGTTTTGTCCATCACGAGGCGGTATAAAGGAAGTCTAAATAGAAGCCCTGAATTAGGAAGTTTAATATTAGGAATCATCATAGCAGAGTTACCATAATAGCCGCCACCACTTTCTTCGCCTACAATCGTAACATTTTTTTGCTTCATAATTGGTGAAGTAAAAAGGGTTGACGCCGAAAAAGTATAGCCTCCTTGCAAAATATAAGCGTTTCCGTCAAAATGATTTTTTGTTACAGGTGCATAATAATGTTTTTCAAATCTTTTGAAATGAAACTTTCCGTCCGCTTCTTTTTTTGAAATCAATGTTTTAGCAAGTGCATAGTACATAACATTTAAAAAACTAGTTAGTGGCACTTTACTGATGCCCCTATTATTTGCTACTACACTATCTGCTATTTTAAATGAATGATCTGAAATGTACCTTGATAAAAGTGTAGAATTTTTAATATTACCGCCACCGTTGCTGCGTATATCAATCACTAAATTTTTTACGTTTCTTGTTTTTATGGTTCTAAAGCTTTGACGTATAAATTTTCTGAGTCCCGAACCAGAAAAGCTGCTAAGGTTCATAAAGGCAGTATTAGCAGTACTATCAACGAGTAGTGTCCACTTTTTAATGGGAGCCGGCTTGGGTATTGTTGGTTTGCTACTTGCAACCGTTGATTTGGAAAGACTGTCTTTTTTTGTTTTGGGGGGCACATAAGCTGCAATACTTGTTGTTGAAGCATTACCCACGCTATCGATATATGAAAT
>JAGNTI010000088.1 GCA_017987615.1 Sediminibacterium sp.
GGTGTACTCATAATAGGCTACAAAAGTACAAAAGAAGCGCCGTTCCCTAAAGCCTTTTTGAAACTGCTTGTGTATACTGGTTGAAATTGCTAAATTGCCGCATGATCAAAATTCCACCCTACCTTAAAAAGGGCGACACCATTGGCCTAGTATGCCCATCAGGCACCCTTCCGGCAAAAAAAGCAGCTACTTGTATTAGTACTTTAGAGGCCTGGGGTTACAAAGTAAAAATTGGCAAAACCCTTGGAACGCAGCATCATTATTTTTCAGCCACTGACGAGGAGCGTGCCGCAGATTTACAGGAAATGCTCGATGATAAAAACGTGCAGGCGGTTTTGTGTGCAAGAGGCGGGTATGGTATGAGCCGAATTATTGATTTACTCGATTTTAAAAACTTTAAAAAGCATCCTAAATGGGTGATAGGCTTTAGCGATATCACACTATTACACAATCATTTTACCCAGGTATTAAAAACAGCGTCGCTGCATGCACCCATGGCAGGGGCTTTTAATAATGGTCAGTCAAATAATGAGTGGGTACTTTCTTTAAAACATGCACTCCAGGGTAAAAAAGCAAACTATAAAGTAGGGGTACACGCACTTAATAGAAGCGGAACTGCCTCCGGAAAATTAGTGGGTGGTAATTTAACACTCGTGGCACATGCTACTGGATCAGTATCTGGTTTGCAAACAAAAAATGCCATTTTATTTTTAGAAGATATTGGTGAATACAAATACAATATTGACCGGATGATGATTCAACTAAAAAGAAGTGGTATGCTTACAAACCTTGCTGGGCTTGTTGTTGGCGGCTTTACACAAACTAAAGATTCGGACCCTGCATTTGGCGCAACCGTATATGAAATTATCGAACATGCAGTAGCGGAATATAGTTATCCAGTATGTTATGATTTTCCGGTAAGTCATGACAAAGAAAACTACGCACTAAAGCATGGCGCTAACTATACCTTACAAGTAACGGCAAAAAAAGTAAGTCTTCAAGAACTGTAATGGCTTATGCTATTACGTCCTCTTCGTCTTCTTCATTTCCTTCAAAATAAACGCGCTTTAAATTTAAATTCGCAACAGGCGCAACAATGAGCGGGAATTTTTCGACGGTTACATTGCTTGGATCCAGACCAAAGCCACGCTCTTCGCCAAGGCTAATTTCTTTAAGCCAGAAATAAAGTTTCATGATCACTCTTTCCACAATAGGCAAATCATTGTCTTGACTTAAGTATTTTTCAAGAACAATAAATTGGAAATCACCCACCACATTGTTTTTTTCTAGACTCTCGTAACGGCTGGTAATATTCACTTCTTTGTTGGTTACCAGATCTTCCACCACTTTTCTAAACATGAGGTTAATGCGCTGTTCCATTCTAAAACCAAGTCTAAATTCGACCCTAATAATATCGTTAGGAATGATATGCTCTACCGAGTATTCACAAGTATAAGGTTCATCAATAACGTCAACGTGTACAAACCAATAAATATCGGCGCGTTTTGGCTTCTTATTTAAAATTGAATAGATGATTTTGTGCTCAATTTCGTTATGGTTATTGGCACTGGTCATGTACACCAAATGCGTTGCATATTTAGGAATGCTTTTGTCGTTGCTTAACTCCTGGATCATTGGAATATAATCCTCGAGGTGAACAAACTCCACATATCTATTTTTAATTTTTCGACTTCTAAACCATACATACATCACAGCAAATAGTGCACCACCTACAATAAGTGTAACGTAACCACCATGCATGAATTTTTCTAGGTTGGCAATTAAAAATGATGTTTCAATAAGTAAATAAACGGCTAAGTATACATAAATCCAAACAGGTAGCGTTCGTTTGCTTACCAAAAAGTTAGCAAACAAAATAGAGGTACTAATCATGCAAAGCGTAATCGCTAAACCATAAGCAGCGCCCATGTTAGCCGATTTTTGAAAGTATAAAGTGATGCCCACACAGCCCACAAATAATAAAAGGCTAATACCCGGAATATACAATTGTCCTTTTTCTTCGGTAGGATAATTGATTTTCATTTTAGGCCATAAATTAAGACGCATGGCTTCACTGATAAGTGTGAAAGATCCAGATATGAGTGCCTGGCTCGCAATAATAGCCGCTGCAGTAGCAATGATGATACCTATTAGTTTAAACCACTGTGGCATGATGCCAATAAAAGGGTTAAAGCCGTCTGCCATAACAGCTGCTGGAATTATTTGACCCTTATACTGTGCAAGCAACCAAGCACCTTGGCCTAAGTAATTTATGATCAAACATGTTTTTACAAAAATCCAAGAGATACGAATATTGCCTTTACCGCAGTGGCCTAAATCACTATAAAGTGCTTCAGCTCCTGTGGTACATAAAAACACTGCACCAAGTAGCCAAAAACCTTTGGGATAGGTAGCTAACAGTTTAACGGCGTAATAAGGGTTTAATGCTTTAAATACACTTAGTTCGTCTACAATATGCGAAAGTCCTAAAATGGCAATCATACCAAACCATACCATCATAATGGGGCCAAAAAATTTCCCAATAGATGCCGTACCAAATTGTTGTACAAAAAATAGTAAACTAATAATGGCAATAACAATCGTTACAATGGTTTGCTGTGTAATATCATGAAATGCAGGAATTTGTCTTAACCCTTCAATAGCTGAAGTAACGGTAATAGGTGGTGTGATAATTCCATCGGCAAGAAGGGCAGCACCGCCAATCATGGCCGGAATTACAAGCCACTTTTTACGTCTTCTTACAAGTGCATACAAACTAAAAATACCGCCTTCACCTTTGTTGTCGGCTTTTAAAGTGAGTATCACATATTTGAAAGTTGTTTGGAGCGTTAGCGTCCATATGATACAAGACAAAGAGCCAATAATAAGCAAATCGCTTATTTCTCTACCTGTAATGATTTCGTTTAAAACGTAAAGGGGAGAGGTTCCAATGTCTCCGTAAATGATACCTAGTGCAATGATGAGTCCTGCAGAAGTGACCTTGTTAAGATTCTTGCTCACGTATATGATGTTTGTGCTTCACAAATGTATAGTAAAAAACAAGTTCGGGTTCTAAATAAATAGGGATATACCTTAAGATTTATTTCACCTTTTGGTAAGGCAGTTCTTGTGAAAGGGGCTTAACTTTGAGGGACTAAAGCTTTTTGGTATGAAAAAGTCATTTTTACTCCTTTTTTTGCTCGTTAACCTGCTGCCTTTTGCCTTAAAAGCACAGCAAATTACCTATTCAGAACCTGACAAAGACGATCCTCGTTCTTATAGTTTTGAAGTGCTTGGTAAAATAGGGGGTAAGATATTGGTCTATAAAAATTATAGAGAAAGTCATACGCTTTCGGTGTTTGACCCAGAAATGAAGCTGTTGGGCAAGCAACAACTTAATATGCCGGATAGGCTCATGCAAACGGACTTTTTAGCCTACGCCAATCACTTTTACATGCTCTATCAGTTTCAAAGAAAAAACACCGTGTATTGCATGGTGGTAAAAATGGATAGCGATGGTAATTTATTATCGGAACCTATCGGGCTTGATAGCACCCTAGATGCTTCTTCTATTGGTTCAAATAGATTGTACTCTTTGGTGGTGAGTGAAGACAAGAAAAAAATCATGATTTTTAAAATCAATAGTCATAATGAAAAATCGCACGTATTAACGACTTGTTTATTTGATCAGAATTTTTCTCTGATTAGAAAATCGAGTATCGCATTGCCCATGCCGCAGCGTAATGATTTTTTAGCAGAATTTGCACTTGACAATGATGGCGATTTAATTTGTGTAAGAGCGAGTGGTACTTCTCAAAACGACAATATCAACAAGGTTTCACTGATTACTAAAAAAGCAAATTACGACGAAGCGCATATTTCTGATTTAGCCGTTAAGGGCATTTATTTAGACGATATTCATATTAAAGTTGACAACTTAAATAAGCATTATTTAATCACTTCTTTTTTTGGTAAACAACGTCGCGGAAATGTAGAAGGCATCTATTTTACCTTGTGGGACAAAGCTTTGGACAAAGAGTTGTTAAATGCTTCTACCTATTTTTCGGAAGAATTTAAAGAAGATGCAAAGGGCCAAAATGGCACAAAAGCTGCCTTCAATGATTATTTTTTAAAAAATATTATTGTAAGACGGGATGGTGGATTTATGATGATTTCAGAATCTGTTTTTACTTCTTCAAAAGGAAGCACGCTTAATAGATGGGATTATTTATATGGCTCTCAATTTTGGTCTCCCATGGATTATTATTCTTGGAACAGTCCGATGGCCCTTGGAGGTATGGGGTATAATCCTTGGGGGCGTAACAACTCTTTTTTTAACAACAACAATCAGGTTAGATATTACGCAGAAAATATCGCTGTCATTTCTTTTGATGCAAAAGGTAATATGGAGTGGAGTAATATGATTCGTAAAAATCAATACGACGATAATTCGGAAAATTTCATTGGTTTTTCGATGTTAAATTCTGGCGATCAGCTCAATTTTATTTTTAACATGCAAGAGAAAAATCAAAACGTGTTAACCAATCAGGCCATCTCGCCTGATGGCAGAATTAACAGGAATCCTAGCTTTAAAAATGTAGATCGTGGTCATGAGTTTATGCCAAGGCTTGCTAAGCAAGTAGGACTTAGACAAATTATTGTGCCGTGTATGTATAGGGGCTATACTTGTTTTGCTAAAATTGATTATTAGTTTACTTTTAGACCGAAACATAGTCCATGGTTTTTTTATTTAGAGATAGATCTGTTGTAAATATTTTACTCGTGCTTTTATTAAGCGTGGGGGTGCACTTGCACCCTGGGGCGCAAGCACTCCAGCCAACTGTTGCGGCTGGGCAGCAAAATGGACTGTTTTCCTATGTACTTGCTAACTACATTTATACCTTACCTCTAGCTGTACAGGTTATTCTTTTTCATGCTTTGATACTTACACAAGCGTTGCGTCTTAATATGGTGATGCAGGATTTGCGCATGTTTTCTAGTGTCAATTATGTGCCTGCCATGACCTATGTGTTGCTTTCGGGGCTTTTGATGCGCTCCGATATGATTACAGAAACGCTGGTTAGTAACTCACTCACACTCTGGATATTTATAAAGCTGAGTAGACTTTATAACAATCCGGAGCCCAAAACGCTTTTATTTAATATTGGCATAATTGCGGGTGTTTCCATTTTGCTTTTTCATCCCACGGCTATTTTAATTGTGGTAGTACTGTTTGCCCTGGCTGTGGTAAGGCCTTTTAGAATTGCCGAGTGGCTGGTATTACTTATGGGTATATTGTTACCCTATTATTTTGTTTTTGTATTTCTTTATTTAAACAATCAGTTCTCGTTGGCAGGCACTTATTTACCCAATGTTTCGTTTGGGTCGCCACTAAAGGGTCTCGAAAAAACATACCTTATTAACCTTGGATTTATACTGTTTGCCACACTAGTTGGCCTTTATCAATTACAACAACACGTGGGTAGGCTTGTGATACAAATTCGCAAAAACTGGGGTGTTATTATGGTGCTTCTTTTCATGTTGGTTGTAAGTCCCTTTATATTTAGCAGTTTAGGTGCTCAAGTGCTGCTCATGGGTCTGATTCCGCTATCTGCAACCATTTCTAATGGATATAGCAACCCAAAGTCCCTTTTGACGCCTAATCTCCTGTTTTGGACGGCTTTGGGGCTTATAATTATCAACAACTGGCATTTGGTGAAAATTTAGCCTTTTGCTTATCTTTTTGAGGGTTACCTTTGCAGTATTCTATCAGATAATTATACATTTTATGAAGTTTGGTGTGGTCGTTTTTCCAGGATCCAATTGTGACAGAGATATGCAAGACGCTTTGGCCCAAGATTTGGGTAAGGAAGTGATTATGTTATGGCATAAAGACAAAGACCTTAG
>JAGNTI010000089.1 GCA_017987615.1 Sediminibacterium sp.
CACAATCGAACTAATAAACGTATGATAGCAACGCCCCCCTTAACGCTCCCTACGTTTTTAGCAAGATCATGTAATAAGTGGATCAACCATTTGTAAACTATCTATGAGATGCGTATTAAAAACGAATTAGAACAAAGAATTTTAGTGATTGATGGCGCCATGGGTACCATGATTCAACGTCACAAATTAGAAGAAGCCGATTACCGTGGTGAACAATTTAAAAATTGGCATACTGACGTAAAAGGCAATAATGATATGCTTTGTATTACACAGCCAGACATTATTGTAGGTATTCACAAACAATATTTAGCAGCAGGTGCCGATATTATTGAAACCAATACGTTTAGTAGTACTACTATTGCGATGGCCGATTATGATATGCAGGCATACGCCTATGAATTAAACGTGGCGGCTGCAACCTGCGCTAGACGTGCTGTTGAAGAGTTTGCGGCAGAAAATAAAGATAGCGGACCAAAATTTGTTGCAGGTGCAATTGGCCCATTAAATAAAACACTCAGTCTTTCTCCAGATGTAAACAATCCTGGATTTAGAGCAGTAACTTTTGATGAAGTAGTTGTTGCATACAAAGAACAAATAAAAGGACTAGTAGATGGTGGTGTAGACGTATTACTTATCGAAACTATTTTTGATACCCTCAATGCAAAAGCAGCCATATTTGCCGCCAAAGAATTTTTTAGAGAAAACAATATCCCTGAACTACCCATCATGATTAGCGGTACTATTACAGATGCATCAGGAAGAACTTTAAGTGGTCAAACCCTAGAAGCATTTTATACCTCTATCAAACACGCAGAGCCTCTCAGTGTTGGCTTGAATTGTGCACTAGGTGCCGCTGAAATGCGCAGCCATATAGAAGAGTTAAGTCAAATCGCTTCTTGCTATACCTCTGCATATCCAAATGCGGGCTTACCAAACGCGATGGGCGAATACGACGAAGCGCCACATCAAACCGCACACTTTATTGAAGAGTGGGCCGCACAAGGGTTTGTAAATATTGTAGGTGGATGCTGCGGTACCACACCTGATCATATCAAACACATTGCAGACCATGTTAGAAAAATTTCGCCGCGAAAAAAACCTAACGTAGCTACTTCAATTGCATAAGCACAATCCGATTTTTATGAGTTCAACGATCACGATACAACCTTATTTAAGACTAGCTGGCCTTGAGCCACTTGTTATAAGACCCGAAACAAATTTTGTAAACGTTGGGGAAAGAACCAACGTAACTGGGTCTAAAAAATTTGCGCGCCTCATTAGAGAAAATAAATATGAAGAAGCTTTATCGGTTGCTAGACAACAGGTAGAGAGCGGCGCACAGGTGCTCGACGTAAACATGGATGACGCACTACTAGATGGTGTAGAAGCTATGACTACGTTTTTAAATCTATTGCAAAGTGAGCCAGATATTGCGCGTATTCCTATCATGATTGATAGCTCTAAATTTGAAATTATTGAAGCGGGTTTAAAATGCGTGCAAGGAAAATGTATTGTAAACTCTATCTCTATGAAAGAAGGAGAAGAGAAATTTATTGAACAAGCATTTAAGTGCAAAGCCTATGGTGCAGCGGTTATTGTGATGGCTTTTGATGAAGTTGGACAAGCTGATACCAAAGACCGCAAAATTGAAATTTGCCAAAGAGCCTACGATATTTTAACCACCAAAGTTGGCTTCCCTCCCGAAGACATTATTTTTGATCCCAATATTTTTGCAGTAGCAACAGGTATCGAAGAGCATAACAATTATGCAGTAGATTTTATTGAAGCGACTAGAGAAATTAAAAAAAGAATGCCACTCACTAAAGTAAGTGGTGGTGTATCCAACGTTTCTTTTTCTTTTAGAGGCAATGACCACGTAAGAGAAGCCATTCATTCTGTGTTTTTATTTCATGCCATTAAAGCGGGTATGGGCATGGGTATTGTAAACGCAGGTCAGCTTGTGGTATATGATGAAATAGAACCGACCTTACGTCAACTCTGCGAAGACGTACTACTTAATAAAAACAACGACACCAACGAAGCCACCGAAAAACTTATTACACACGCCGAAACGGTTAAAGCAAAAGGTAAAGTTGAAATCAAAGATGAGGCTTGGAGAAATGAGCCTGTAGAAAAAAGATTGTCACACGCACTTATCAATGGTATCACAGAATACATAGACGCAGACACCGAAGAAGCAAGACAAAAATATCCGCAGCCACTTGATGTAATTGAAGGGCCGCTCATGGATGGAATGAATATTGTGGGTGATTTATTTGGGGAAGGAAAAATGTTTTTACCCCAGGTTGTAAAAAGTGCCCGTGTAATGAAAAAATCTGTGGCGGTATTAACGCCATTTATTGAAGCCGAAAAAGAAGAGCGCAAACAAGCACATTTGGCTGCAGGTACTACTAATACTGAGGCTGCGGGTGCTGCTAAAATATTACTTGCCACTGTAAAAGGAGACGTACATGACATTGGAAAAAACATTGTAGGTGTGGTACTAGGTTGTAATGGTTACGACATCATTGACCTAGGTGTAATGGTACCTACCGATAAGATATTAGAAGCTGCACAAAAAGAAAATGTAGACATCATTGGGCTTAGTGGTCTTATCACGCCATCACTTGATGAAATGGTGCATATCGCTAAAGAAATGAAACGTAGAGGCATGAAGCAGCCTTTATTAATTGGTGGTGCAACTACCTCTAAAATTCATACGGCTGTAAAAATTGCGCCAGAATACAAAGATGTGATACACGTATTAGACGCTTCAAGAAGTGTTACCGTTGCAGGATCATTATTAAGTAAAGATCAGCAGGCAGCATTTTTATCGGATACGCAATCTGATTATGCTAAACTCAAAGATCAATTTGATAATAAAAAGCCTACCAAAGAATACCTCGCTTACAGTGATGCACTTAATAATAAAGTAGCGATTGATTGGGAGGCTTACAAACCTGTTACTCCTTCATTCACAGGCACTAAGCTGTATACAAATGTGGACCTTGCTATACTAAGAGATTTTATAGACTGGAAACCATTTTTTATTACCTGGGAAATGCATGGAAATTTTCCAGCTATTTTAACGGATGAAGTGGTTGGAAAAGAAGCGAGTAAATTATACGCAGATGCGAATGCATTATTAGATACCATCATTGCTAATAAGTGGTTAACCGCTGATGGCACCATTGGTTTTTGGCCAGCCAACAGTGATGCAGATGATGTAATTGTTGCAGCAGACAAACCAGTAAAGCTTTCTTTTTTAAGACAACAAATTAAAAAAGCACCAGGGCAACCTAATTTTTCATTGGCCGATTTTATTGCCCCAACATCAAGTAATACAAAAGATTTTATGGGTGCATTTGCTGTAACCATTAAAGGCATTGAACCACATATCCAGGCCTTTGAAGCGCAGCATGACGATTACAATAAAATTATGTTACAAGCGCTAGCAGACAGGCTAGCAGAGGCTTTTGCCGAATATTTACACTTGCAAACTAGAAAATCAGATTGGGGATATGCGCCTTCTGAGCAATTAGACAACAGTGCGCTTATTGGAGAAAAATATGTGGGTATTAGACCCGCGCCTGGTTATCCTGCATGTCCAGACCATACCGAAAAATACAAGTTGTTTGAACTCTTAAACGTTAAAGACGCTATTGGCATCGAGCTAACAGAAAATTTAGCGATGTATCCAGCGTCATCGGTATGTGGTTGGTATTTTGCAAATCCACAAAGCACGTATTATGGCCTTGGAAAAATTATGCAAGATCAATTAAAGGATTATGCGACAAGAAAAAATATGCCGTTAGAAGAAGCCCAGCGTTGGCTTCGTCCAGTGTTAGAATAACACCCTAACCAGTTATACTTTTTCAAAAAGCCACCAGAGCCTTTTGCGTGGCTTGACCGTGTAATTTTTTTTGACATAGGCCTGTATATACTGCATGGCCTCGTCTATGTCATCTGTAAAAAGCATTAGTTTTTTATCTTCTGGAGAAATCGTGCCTTTAACAACCATGGCATCCACCATATCAATGAGTGGCTGAAAATATTCTTTGCCATAAATAACAATGGGAAAATCATTGATCACGCCAGTTTGCGCTAGCGTTAACGTTTCAAAAAATTCATCCATGGTGCCAAAGCCACCTGGCATAATTACAAATGCGTAAGAATATTTAACCATCAATACTTTTCGAATAAAAAAGTAATCAAAAGTGATCCACTTATGCATAAAAGGATTGGGCTGTTGCTCAAAAGGTAGCTTGATATTACAACCCACCGATTTTCCGCCAGCTTCCATGGCCCCTTTATTGGCCGCTTCCATAATACCCGGACCTCCACCTGTCATGGTTGTAAAACCAAGTGCTGCAATTCGCTTGCCAAACTCGGTGGCAGCCTTGTAATACGGGTGATCTGGCTGGTAGCGCGCAGAGCCAAACACGGTAATGCAAGGATCCAAAAAGTGTAGCGTTCTAAACCCTTTAATAAACTGTGTAAATATTTGCCAAGCAAATACAAGCTCATTGATACGTGGTTTGGGGCCATCTAAATACACAAACTCTTTTGCCGGTATAATTCTTTCTGTATTTTCCATAATTGATGCTACAATGATAACGAACTGCCTGTAATAAAATTGTTAATAATAGAAGACAGGTTGTAATTTAGCCATCTCATGAAAAGACTGATATATATATGCCTGCTGCTGCTCGCAGGATTTAGGGTGCCTGCGCAAAATAAGGTGGTGGTAGAGGCCATCAGAAGCTTTTCTATGTTTGGTCCTACCATGCATTATTTAGAAGATACATCGGTACAATCAAGTATCAACGCTAAACTTTCAATACTACTTAATAAATATTACAACCTATCATTTTCTAATCAATCGCTACCCATTGAAAATTATACAAGTTCAGAAGCGTTGAAAAAAAATACCATAAAGTTTAGTATTTCGGATACGAGTACTTGGCATTTGTTTGTGGAGATTTATGAATATGATCCAATCAGTTTTTGTGCAGGATCTACGTTCGAATCATCGGACAGTGCTATTATTTCGAGGGCATCGAGCATATTTCAAATAAGCTGTATCCTCACAAGTGGTTTACAACAAATTATCAATAACCAAACTGTTTTTACTGCTATCAGTAATACCGAAACCAATGGTATTGGCATTCGGCCAAAGAATATTTTTTTAACGAAAAAAAGTTTTGCGTCGGTCGTACAAGTTGGCCTGCAAATGGCACTCAATCCAGACAATGAAACCTTGGTTGCAGATATAAAAGCACCTGCAGTGTATTATGCAGATAATTTTATGATGGGTTATATAACAAATACATCAAAAATACTAGTTAACCCCATTAAAGACAGCTGGAGTTTTAGCTTACTAGGCAATCAAGAATTATTACGAATGGGAGAACAACTATTTGATGAAATTTGGATAAAACGAAAACTAGTAGACAGCTCAGCATCGGAACTGCTGATTAAAAAAATGAAGGAGACAGGCAATACAGCAAGTTCCGATTTTATTTATTTAAGACAGGAATGCAGAGACGTATACCAAGACAAAAACTATACCATAAAAATCGCAACAGAGATAGACCCATATAGCACTGCCTCTAGTGAAAAGGAGTTTTTTTCTAATTATTTATCAAGCGAAGTGCATCTGATGTTAGAAGGAAAAGATACAGTATCCATTTTTAGTATTACTAAACATAAGGGAGATCCTTATAAACGAATTTATTTAGATGAAACAACCAACGGAATAGATAGTAGTTCCATTGCCAAAGTGAGTAAAAAAGAATTTCCATTTCAAGTAACTTATGATTATCAATTAACGGGAAAAATAAGGGGCGAACGATTTACTATACGTAGTTTCTGGAACCATGAAATGAAAGAAATCTAT
>JAGNTI010000090.1 GCA_017987615.1 Sediminibacterium sp.
GTGCTATGTACCGTGCAATCACACTTTATTTTATCAGACACAGTATTGATGTAACAAATGTGGCTGCCGTTCATGAAGCGCTTGCTCAAATTCAATTGTCATTTGTGCTGAATGAAAAAACCGGTAGGGCGGATATGTATTTGAATCATGAAAATGTGGAAGAAGAAATTAGAGGGCTGGCCGTAAGCAATCAGGTAAGTCAGGTGGCAGCCCTAGAACCTGTGCGCATTTTTAGTGTGGCGCAGCAGCAATTAATGGGAGCGCAAAAAGGAATTGTAATGGATGGAAGAGATATTGGCACGGCTGTTTTTCCGGGCGCCGAACTCAAAATATTTGTAACTGCTTCTCCCGAAGTGCGCGTAGAACGCCGTTACCAAGAGCTTGTAGCCAAAGACCCAGCCATTACAAAAGCCGAAATTCAGGCTAATTTAGAAATGAGGGATCATATCGATTCTACTAGGGAGTTTAGTCCTTTAAAAAAGGCCCATGATGCACTTGTTTTAGATAATAGTAGTTTAACGAGAGATGAACAGCTTGAACTAGCACTCTCTTGGGCAAAAGAGCGAATCGAAAGCGCTTAATTGATTATATTTGACATGCCTATGAAAAAAAATGGTCCCTCCGTGGAAACGGAACGACCTTTTTTACGATTGCTTGCCATATGAAACTTGTTGGTACAGCTTGAAACAATTTGTACCTATATTTTTAACAGGGAACCTGTTTATTTCGATTGCTGATACAAATATACATTATTGTAGGGCGGTTCAAAAACAACTTAATGTTAAGGATATTACGCTTAAATGTATCTTTGTAGCCGCAAAGCCTTGCTATTACTGGATTTTTTTGTAAACCCGATATGATGTCCAACCGATTAGTGGATCCTTTATTTCAGTTAATTCACTCCCTTGAAAAAGCGGAGAAAAGGCATTTTAAGCTTTATATCAAACGAAATTCGGCCAAGGAAGACCTCAAAATCATACAATTGTTTGATGCGGTAGCGGCTTTGCCAGAGTATGACGAGCGGCTCTTACTCAAAAAATTAACCTCCATAGAAAAGCCCCAGTTGGCCAATTTAAAAACGCATTTGTACAAGCAGTTGTTGGCTAGTTTGCGCCTTTTGAAAAGTAATGATAGTGTAGACTTGCAATTACATGAGCAATTAGACTATGCACGTATTTTATACAGCAAGGGTTTGTATTACCAGAGTTTAAAAATTTTGGATAAGGCAAAACTATTAGCGCAGCAATACCATCAGGATAGTTTTTTGATTCAAATTATTTCGCTGGAAAAAAAGATTGAAACCCTGCACATTACTAGAAGTATGAGAGACCGAGCAGGTCAGTTAACACAGGAGGCCAATCAGGTAAATGAAAAAAGAAAAGTCATTACCCAGCTTTCTAATTTGGCATTACAACTCTATAGTTGGTTTGTGGAGAATGGGCATGCACGTAACGAGGCCGATGAAATAGGCATTAAAACATTTTTTAAAGAAGCGTTGCCTGCTAATGCAGTTTCGCTTACTGGATTTTATGAGCGGCTCTATTTATACCAGAGTTATTGCTGGTATGCATTTATTAGGCAAGACTTTATCATGTATTATAAGTATGCGCAGCGTTGGTTTGACCTTTTTGAAACCAACAAAGAAATGATTGAGATTGAAACTGGGCATTATATTAAGTCGATGCATATTTTGCTCAATGCGCATTTTGATCTTCGCAATTTTAGCAAGTTTGATATTGTCTTATCTCATTTTGAAAAATTTGCTTTGTCGGAGCTTCCCAATAAGCACGATATTTTTAGGGTTAATTCATTTGTGTATATCAATAGTGCCAAGCTTAACAAGCATCTCATGCAGGGCACGTTTAAAGAAGGACTACAGCATGTGCCAGCCCTTGTTAAAGAGCTAAAAGCGCTCGAAATATATTTAGACCAGCACCGTATTTTGGTATTCAATTATAAGATTGCTACGCTTTATTTTGGTGCCGGTGATTACGCCACTTCTATCGATTATTTAAGGCGTATTATTAATGACCATATCGATTTAAGAAGTGATTTGCAGTGTTATGCTCGTCTACTACATATGATGGCGCATTATGAACTTGGTAATATTGAACTTATTGAAAGTTCACTGATAAGATCGGTATATAGGTTTATGGCAAAAATGGAAAACCTGACCGTCATTGAAGAAGAGATGTTTACATTTTTGCGTGGTTCTTTTAAAGACCCGTCTCGTAAAGTAACGCAGGCTTTACAAGAATTTTTAGCCAAGGTTAAAAAGTACGAGAAGAGTAGGTTTGAAACACGTGCTTTTGCTTATTTAGACGTTATCTCTTGGTTAGAAAGTAAGGTGGAGCATAAAACCATGAGTGAAATTATTTATGCGAAGTATTTGAAGAGTCCGCACCGTTAGTAAGCCGGGTGCTTGAAGGCGCATATGCAATACTTCCACCCACCCAAGTTTCGTTTTGGTTGTAGCGCACACCAATCATTTTTCCTTTACTAAGCCTTGCAATGTTGATGGCCGGAAAAGGCCTAGCAGCGCCGTTTTCCCATAAATAGAGTATTCTAATTTCAACCTTAGCCGGCGTAGTGGGTGTTTGTATAATAGGGGCGTAGTTTACTTTTTGTTGGAGCATCCAGTTTTGTGGATCCGGTAAGTTCTGTATATCTTTTTTTGTTACATCAATAATAACGCCCGATCCTGCAAAAGAAAAAAGTGGCTTTAAAACGTAATTTTCTAAATCCTGCGGTACAGTTTGTAACTGGTTTACATAGTAGCTAGCAGGGATACAAGGGTGCTGTAATAAAGGCATTGTGTATTTGCTAATGCGGTAAAACCAGTTGGGGTGCCCGGCCCATTCTACATCTAGGTTTTCAAACAAAATGTGTCCTGCTTCTTTAATATCCGCTGGCATTTGGTCCAGCTCATCAAAAATAATTCGGTTATATATTCTTTTGATTTCAACTTTTTCGCCGGCGTTGTTTTTATAAAATAGTGAGTTTCCTTCTCTGATAATTTCGGTGATACAAACTATAGCAATGCCAGTGTATGCAGCGGTGCAATAAAAGTCGATCCTGGTTTTTTGCGTATGTGGTTTTATTTCAAGTAGCACCACATGTTTAGGGTCATGATTACCTACAATTATGGATTGTAATTTTTGCAGGTAGGTGTTTTTATTTAGGCCACTGTAATACGCCGTGTAATGTTCAGGGATATCGTAAGTACTGCGCATGCCATCATCAAGATGTGCCTGATAGCCAAACAGGCTTGCAAAACCTTGCATTTCTATAAGCTGGGGCGTAATTTGATTTTGCTCATTTGTGCAAATGCCAAAATCAAAGGCTAAAAAATGCGGATGTGCCGTTTGGCTGGGTACATTTTTGTCTGGTGGGATGGCGCCGTTTGTATGTGTAATAAAGTTTGGATGGGTAATATTGTCAATGATATAATTGCAAGTGTCTAGCATTTGCGCATTACAATCTGCATCTATAAAAACGGGGGTTTCTGCAACTCTAAAATCGATGGCACTTTCAAAACCTTTGTTTAATTCGGATAATAACTGCTCGTATTTTTGTTCCGTAAAATTTTGATTGAAAATATTTCTTTGTTCAGGCACCATGACGTTAGAATTTAATGAGCAGCCGCATCAAGGATTGCCTGGTTTAAAAAATTAGGCAAAATACTTTTATAGGTGAGCATGATCTTTTCTGGATCCAATACCTGATCTACCATCGACTGCCATTTTTCTGCACCATGATTTTCTATTACAATGCTTTTTTTATCTTCTTGTAGTAAATACAAATGCATACCTGCGGCGTCAACTTCTGCATGAAATTGTGTGCCTACAAAATAGGGGCTAAAGCGCATGGCCATAATAGCTCTTTCGTAAGGAACGTGGGGCCTATCTTTTTCAATAGCAAGAATGGAAGCGCCCATGGCTTCTATAAGATCATCGTTTGGTTCAATGACCTGAAAATCTCTACTATCAACTCCGTAAAATGGATTGTGTAATCCGGTAAAGATAGGGTCTGAAACACCTGCTGCTGTTGGATGTACCGGAAATACACCAAAGGCAGTTGACTTTCTTTTGCAAACAGTGCCTACATGATAATATTTGCAAGCAAGTTGAAAACTATGGCAAATAAAAAATACATGTTTGGGTTTGCTACTTTCGCTGTTCCAAATTTCAATGCTTTCTAGCCAGTCAAAATATGCGTTCTCCCATTTAGTATCATTAGAGTCCAGTGGAGAACCGGGTCCTCCACTGGAAATATAAATATCAAAACTAGTGTCTGGTGTTTCTAATGCTTGTCTTACATCAAATACCTTGTAACTGAGCGCAAGGTTATGATGTGTTGCCCATTCTTTAACAAGCGCTTCAATGCAGCGCATCCCTTCATTGGGGTCGCCATCATATAAATCTAATACTGCTACACTAATGCTTTGATTCATGGGTTTGTTTACGCGTTATAAATAGCTAAGGTTTGTTTTAGGCGTAAGCGTTAATAGTGTGTGGTACATCAGTTTGATCGTTTCTTCAATATCATCGTGGTGTATCATTTCTACAGTGGTGTGCATGTATCTTAATGGCATAGAAATCAGTACCGATGGGCAACCATCATTGGCATAGGCAAAACTATCGGTATCGGTTCCGGTGCTTCTGCTTAGGGTTCTAAACTGCACTGGGATTTTATTTTTTTGTGCCACTTCTTCAACAACGGCTAATAATTTATTGTGAATAGCCGGCGCATAAGCAAGTGATGGACCTTTGCCGCACTGAATATCTCCTTCTACAATTTTACTAATCATTGGGGTGCTGGTATCGTGCGTTACATCTGTAATGATGGCGATATCTGGTTTGATACGGCGTGCAATCATTTCGGCGCCACGTAATCCAATTTCTTCTTGCACGGCGTTAACAACATACAAAGAAAAAGGAAGTTTTTTCTTGTTCTCTTTTAATAAACGTGCTACTTCAGCAATCATAAATCCACCAATACGGTTATCAAAAGCGCGTCCAATGTAATAGCCATTTGCTAGTTCATCAAAACCTTCCTCATAAGTAACTACAGATCCTATATGAATGCCTAAATCTTCTACTTCTTTTTTTGTTCTAGCACCGCAGTCTAAACTTAGGTTGTCTACTTTTGGTTGTGGCTCTTTGGTGTCAGGATTACCTAAACGGGTATGAATCGCAGGCCATCCAAACACGGCTTTAACGGGCCCTTTTTTTCCATGAATCCAAACTCTTTTAGCAGGCGCAATTTGATGATCTACGCCACCATTTCTTTTTAAATAAATAAGACCTTGGTCGTTGATATAATTTACAAACCAACTAATTTCATCGGCATGTGCTTCAATCACAACTTTAAAAGGAGCACCCGGATTAATAACACCTACTGCAGTTCCGTATGGATCGGTAAAAATTTCGTCGGTATATTTTTTAATATACTCGAGCCATACTTTTTGCCCACCCGTTTCAAAACCAACCGGCGATGGTGTATTGATATAATTTTTTAAAAACGCCATCGATGCTGCTGTAACCACCGAATCTTTTTTCTTTGTTGTTTTTGTGCTTGATTTTTTAGTTGCCATAATATATGAATTGTACTTTTTTGTCAAGAAAATAAAAGGGTAGCGATGATGCCGCAGGCGGCTTTCACTACAATGAGTCCGTCAATGATTGCAAGATAATAGAGAATGCTTTTACGTTGGTGCATTTGGTAGCTTACACTTATCAACAAAATAAGCGGGATTGTGTTTAACAAAATTTGGTATCCTGTAAACCCGTGCAAATAGCCATAGCGTAGGGTTGCTATTAAGAT
>JAGNTI010000091.1 GCA_017987615.1 Sediminibacterium sp.
CCGCTACAACCAGCCACCCTGCTATATCTAGCCACAAAGGCTGCTTATAATTTCCTACTATTTTTTTGTGACGTGCAGCTATTAAAATAACGGCTAATGCTATGGGTAAAATAAGACCGTTGAGTGCCCCAACCGTAACAAGTATTTTTACAGGGTTTCCTAAAACTGCAAATAGTAGGGTGCTAATAATTATAAAAATACTAATCGCTATTTGCTCATGCCTATCTACCCAGCTACTAAAATTTCGTAAAAAAGAAATAGAAGTATAGGCGGCTCCAACAACGGATGTGATAGCAGCACACCAAAGCACTACCCCAAAAAAAGTATAGCCAATATTTCCAGCCGCTATTTTAAAAACACTAGCCGCCGGATTTGCGGGATCTAAAATGGCACCACCCGATACAACGCCTAATGCTGCTAAAAATAAAACGATGCGCATGATAGCGGTAATTAAAATACCTGACACGGCACTTCTATTGGTATCCCCTAATGATGCTGTTCCGGAATAGCCAGCATCCAACAAGCGGTGACCACCCGCAAAACAAATATATCCTCCTACTGTTCCGCCAACGAGGGTCACTACCGATTTAGCGCTAAACACTGAGGGCATAAAACTATGGGTTATGGCTTCATACACAGGCGGATTGGAGCTTAGTGCGATAAATAAGGTAAGTGCCATCATAACAAGCCCTAGTATTTTGGTAAAGAGGTCCAGTAAATCACCGGCTTCCTTCATCCAAAAAATAAATAGGGCTAAAAAGCAACTGATTACCGCCCCCAGTTTTGGGTTTAGTCCGGTTAATACTTCGAGCCCTAGCCCAGAACCACCAATATTGCCAATATTAAAAGCGAGGCCGCCCATTACAATGAGCCCAGTAATAAAATATCCAAGGCCTGGGAGTAGTTCATTGGCGATGATGGGTGCGCGTTTACTACTTACAACCAAAATTCTCCAAACATTTAATTGTGCGCCAATGTCTAATAGTATTGATAGTAGAATTACAAAACCAAAACTAGCAAGTAGCTGCTGCGTAAACACGGTGGTTTGCGTTAAAAAACCAGGACCTATCGCAGAAGTGGCCATTAAAAAAGCAGCACCCAATATTGCATTTTGTTTTTTTCCTGAATTCAATGCTATTTATTTTTTACAATGCTAAAAATTACTTTTGCAAATGCAAGCGCGTTGGGTGTATCGGCATGAATACAAATGGTGTCTGCAGCCACATCAATGATTGTTCCATCCATGGCTTTTATTTTTTTCTCTTGCATTAAAAGTGATACCTGTTCCGCCACGCTTTTCTCATTTGTAAATACAGAGCCACTTATATTTCTGGGGCAGAGGCTTCCATCTTTTATATAGGCCCTATCTGCAAAAACTTCATGTGCTATGACAAGTTTTTGATTGCTTGCTGCCTCTAGCATCATGCTTCCACTTAAACCAAAATACACTGCACCTGGTAACTGATCAAACACAGCCGTGGCAATGGTTGTAGCTAGTTCCATGTTTTTAGCAGCTTGATTATATAAAGCGCCATGTGGTTTTACATGTGTTATATTTTCCCCCATTTCTTTTGCGATGCTTGAAAAATGCAGTAGCTGTTCAGATACCATATCATAAACCACTTCATTTGATAAAAACATTTCTTTTCTTCCAAAATTTTCTTTGTCGGCGTAAGAGAAGTGAGCACCTATTTGCACTTTATTTTTTTGAGCTAACGCAATTGTTTTTTTGATGGTGTCCGTATCACCTGCATGATAACCGCAGGCAATATTTGCGGCGTCTATATAGGGCATGAGTGATTCATCATTATCTAACCCTTCGCCCATATCACAATTAATCAGTAGCATCTTATTTTTCAGAAAAGTATTCTTGTAACCTGAATTTACAGGCATTTTCTAATTGCTGCAAATTTGTTTCCTGCTGTAATAAAAGTGCTTCCGCTTTTTCCATGCTTATCCATGCTATCCCAAAAGAACTACCTATAGGCATTTGTGCCAGCGAAGGCATGTCTGCGCTTATCACGGTCCCAATGCGTGGATAACCGCCAGTGGTTTGATGATCGGCCATTAGCACTATGAGTTGGCCACTTGGCGTTAATTGTAAAGTGCCCCTAGTTACAGCGGTGGATAATAGATCTGGCGCTACCGTATGGGAAATAGGCGCACTATTTAAACGAAAGCCCATTCGGTTGCTTTGCATGTCTATTTCAAAGCTTTTACTTTCAAAACTTTCAATTTCCTGTTTTGATAATACAGTAAAGTTGGGTCCTTGTATGCAACGAATGATATTGGAACGGTAAAATTCCTGCGTATTTGCTGACCAACCTAGTGTTAATGCATGTAATTGTCCCACCCCTTCAAAGTGATAACCAAATGATGCTACGGTATTTAAAACATCGTTTTTTAAAAGCCTTCCTTTTTTACTTTCAAATCCACCTTGCACGGCTAGATAAATTCTAGCTCCATTAGCGCGCGTGTTAAATGATAGTTTTGATCCAGCATTTACAATAATGGGTTGATTGGCATACACGGTTTCGTTATCTAATGTAGCTGCATTTACAGCACCTGTAAATGCAAAAATGGTTTCTTTATGAAACAAAATCTCTGCGGCAGGAATATGCATTTCTAAAGTAGTAGCTTCTCTTTTGTTTCCCACAAGTGCATTGGCAACCGCATGCGCTACCATATCCATAGAACCGCCCGGACTAAACCCTTCCTGTTGTTTTCCATTTTTTGGTAAACCCTGTAAGCTGTCTAAAATTCCTGCTTTTGTAATTTGAATACTCATTGTTTATTTAGTTTTTCAAATTCAAAAAGAGAAATGGCATTAAATTTTACAAAGCTCCCGGGCTTTAGTAAAATATTTTCGTTTTCATCTATTAATGGAACTGGCGTTTTACCAATAATTTGCCATCCACCAGGTGAATCACTTGGGTATATACCTGTTTGAACGCCAGCAATACCAACACTTCCAGCCTTTACAATTGGCCTTGGACTTTCATGTCTTGGTGTTTGAATGGACGGATCTACAATACCCATATAAGCAAAGCCAGGTAAAAATCCATTCATAAAAACACGATATGTAGTAGCCGTATGTAATTCAATAACTTCTTGTATAGTTAGGTTATGTTTTTGTGCAACTGATTCGATATCGAGACCCAAAGTTTTATCGTAACAAACTGGAATGATAATTTCTTTTTTGTTTGCCCCGGTGTCATTAACATGCTCTGTTAGATTAACTTCCATCCATTTTTTGATCACTGAACTAACGGATTGGATATTTTCTTTTTTTAATTGCTGCTCGTACACCTTCATATAATCGTAAACAACGGTAATAGAACTGTAGGCAGGGATAATGTCTGTAACGCCTTCCAATTTATTTTTTAAAAGCGATGTCATTAGCATGTATACCCTATCATTTGTTGCTACACTGATAGGTCCACCAAAATCAAGTGTAACCGCTTGATCTGATACCGAATAAATTTGATAAGAATGCGTGGCAGACATAACCTCAAATTACACCAACTATTTCATAATAAACCGTTACATTTTTTTGTTAAATAATGTTAGTGCTCCAATAGGTGGAGGACGCTCCGCGTATCTTTGATTTCTAAAATTTTACGTATGAATGAATTTGTTTTGTATGCTTCCCTTGCCGTTAGTAGCCTATCGCTTTTACTTGTGATCCTGCTTCTTATAAAATCCAATAGTGGCGCAGGTTTACAAAGCGAAATGGCCGTACTACAATCTAAAATTGCCCAACTAGAACATTCTATAAAAACAGATTTTAGTATGAATAGAACGGAAATCAACAACAGACTACAATCTGGACTTGATAGCCTAATTCAAAAAACAGATGCCAATCATAAACTCAATAGAGATGATTTGAGAACAGGCTTAATTGATTTAACGCAAGAGCTTAAAAATAAATTTACCGACCTAACAGAAGGTCAATCTAAACTGGTGCAACAAACTGAAAAAAAGCTAGAGCAAATGCGCGAAACAGTGGACGAAAAACTTCAAAAGACCTTAAATGAAAGACTGGGTCAATCCTTTGAAGCGGTAGGAAAGCAATTGGAAGCCGTGCAAGTTGGTCTTGGAGAAATGAAAACACTGGCAAATGATGTAGGTGGATTAAAAAAAGTGTTGAGTAACGTTAAAATGCGTGGTGGCATTGGTGAAGTGCAGCTAGCCATGTTATTAGAGCAGATTCTAGCACCAGAGCAGTATGCGGCCAATGTTAAAACCAAACAAAACAGTGCAGATATTGTAGAATTTGCCATTAAACTACCTGGGCGAGATGATAACAACAAACAGGTATGGCTTCCTATCGATGCTAAATTTCCTAAAGATGTATATGAGCAGTTACAAAATGCTTATGACACTTCTGATTTACCTCAAATAGAAATAGCGCAAAAAAATTTAGAGCAAACCATTAAAAAAATGGCTAAAGATATTTCTGATAAGTACATTGATCCTCCTAATACCACCGATTTTGGCATTTTATTTTTACCATTCGAAGGTATTTATGCCGAAGTGGTAAGAAAAGCTAGCTTACTCGAAGATTTACAGCGCAATTATAAAATAGTAGTGACGGGTCCAAGCACGCTAGCAGCAATTTTAAATAGTTTACAAATGGGCTTTAAAACACTCGCTATTCAAAAGCGAAGTGGTGAAGTCTGGAAAGTGCTTGGCAATGTAAAAACGGAGTTCGAAAAATTTGGCGGCCTAATTGAAAAAGCGCAAGGCAATATTCAAAATGGTCTCAAGCAACTCGATGAAGTAGTGGGTGTGCGTACCCGCGCTATTCAGCGTCAATTAAGGGATGTAGAAGTTTTAAATGATGCACCAGATAGTTTAAATGCCCTCGAAAATCAGGGCATAACGCTTGATTAAGGTATATTTAAAAATGCACGAATGGCTGTAGCTACTTTGGTAGGCGTTTCTTCCATAGGTGCATGTCCAACATTTTTTAATACAACAAGTTTACTTCCTTTGATGTCTTTATTAAAAAGATATGCATTGGAAACGTTGATGAGCTGATCCTGATCGCCCCAAATAATAAGTGTTGGAATAGTAATTGTTTTTATAGGCGCAGGGGTTGGTTTAAAGCCGGCCTTAAAAATAGAGAGTGCCGCTTTTCTGTTACCCTCTCTTAATAGTAAATCGTGGTAACGGTTAATAGATTCGTCATTGATTTTAGTTTTATCTACAAAAACACCCTCTAAACTTTTTTTGACTAAAAATTTAGGCGTTACCCATAATAATAAATTATTGATAACAGGCATACTTGCAATTTTAAAACCAAGAGATCCCTTTTCATTTTTTTTGGGATACCCACTTGCGTCAAGTAATATTAACTGTTGCACACGCGATTTGTTATATAATGCGTAATGCCATGCAATGCTTCCCCCTAGTGAGTTTCCAGCTACAATACAAGATGTAACTTTTAATTTTTCTAATACCGAATCTACAAAAATGTTATAGACATCTGCATTGTATGTGTTTTCTTTATTGGGCCCGGTTAACCCAAAAGCAGGTAGGTCAAAACGAATAATTTTCTTTTTGTCTTTTAGAAGCAGTGTTAAACTATCCCAGGTATGAAGGGATGCCGATGTTCCGTGTATTAGCACAAGTGGAACCGTATCTGACTCGGGCCCTTCTATTGTATAATGTACCTGCATACCTAGCACAGGCAAAAATTTTGATTCTTTGCTCGTATAAATAGGCAGTAGTGTTTCTAATTTTTTATCTGATTCTGCTAGCGCCAAAATTCCAACAATAACAACTATTAAAATTGTAATAATTCCTATCCCAGTATATTG